>JBGCFX010000179.1:0-26146 GCA_045110395.1 Polaribacter sp. | reverse complement strand
TTGTGATGTTGTAACAGGTATATATGCCATTCTCTCTTCATTATCTCCGCCTTCATCTGAAAATACACCTATAATTAAAAAAGAACTTCCATTTACATTTACTCTTTTATTTAAGGCAGGTCTTTCTCCAAATAAATCTTTTTTTACGAGCCTACCAATTACAACAACTTTAGATTTTTCTTTTAAATCTCTTTCATTCAAATAACGCCCTTCATCAATAATGGTTTTTTCTAGAAATTGATGATCTGGGTTTACAGCCCTTATATTATAATTACTCGCTTCACTTTTATATTTAATTGAAAAATTTTTATAAATTCTAGCAGATTTATACTGAATTTTATCTTCATATTCTTCAGTTACGTAGTTATAATCATCGTTCCTTAATTGTATTCTTCTACCAGTTTGCAACCCTTTATAAGGTTTAGAGGTTTTCCAAACTCTAACAAACATAGAATTTTGAGCATCGTCAGAAAAAGCTTCTTTAAAAAAATTACCTAAACCACTAGAAACACCAAAAAGTAAGGTAAAAAGTAAAATAGCAAAAGCTACTGTAAACCCAGACATTATAGAACGTAATCTGTTTTTATTGATGCTCTGAAAAATTTCTCTCCACCTATCTAAATCAAACATATTAAACGGCTTTTGATGCTTTTGTTAATTCATCACTAATAATTAAACCGTCTTTTAAACGTACAATTCTTTTAGTTTGTTCAGCAACTTCTTCTTCATGTGTAATTACGAAAACCGTCATTCCTTCGTCATTAATGTCTTTTAATAAATCCATTACGTTGTCTGTTGTTGTAGAATCTAATGCTCCTGTTGGCTCATCTGCTAAAACAACTTTTGGGTTTGTAACCAAGGCTCTAGCAATGGCAACACGTTGTTTCTGTCCACCAGAAAGTTCGTTTGGTAAATGATTTGCCCAATCTTTTAAACCTACTTTTTCTAAATAATCTAAAGCAACTTTTAAACGTTCTTTTCTATTCATCCCCTTGTAATAAAGAGGAAGTGCAACATTTTCTAAAGCTGTTTTGTAAGAAATTAAATTAAAAGATTGAAAAACGAATCCTAAAAATTTATTTCTAAGAATTGCCGCTTTTTTCTCGTTCATATCTTTAATTAACTGACCATTCAAATAATAATCACCTTCGTCATGAATATCTAAAAGACCAACAATATTTAATAAGGTAGATTTACCAGAACCTGAAGAACCCATAATAGAAACGAATTCGCCTTCTTTTATGTGTAAATCTATTCCTTTTAAAACGTGAAGAGAGTCTTTACCAATAGGATAAGACTTGTGTAGTTTTTCTATTTTAATCATCAGTTGGTTAATTTTAAACGAAAATACCTAAAGCGTTTCATTGCCCTTATTAATTTTATGTTAAAAGCAAAGCTATATTTTAAATACAACCATAAGACGTTTCAAATTAAATAATGTTACATAATTTTTAAAAAAAGTTAAAGTATCTTTGTTTTTCATTTATTTGGAATATTTATAATGATAGAAATCCCAAAAAACAAAAAAGTAATTTTATTTGATGGCGTATGCAATCTTTGTAATGATGCTGTACTAAAAGTTATTAAATTTGATAAAAAGAACACGTTTTTATTTGCTGCTTTACAGTCAAAAAAAGGTGAAAAAATTATAAATCACTTAAAAATTGATGTTACCACTGTTGACTCAATTATTTTATATGAACCCAATATTTCTTATGACATAAAATCTACAGCAGCTTTAAAGGTGATGAATGATTTTGGTGGGTTTTGGAACTTATCAAAACTATGTTGGATTTTCCCAGAAAACTTTAGAAATTGGGTCTATGATTATATTGCCAAAAATCGTTATAAATGGTTTGGTAAAAAAGAAAGTTGTATGATACCAACTCCAGAATTAAAAGCTAAATTTTTAGATTAAAATGAACTTGCCTAAAAACATAAAATGTGTCATTTTTGATATGGATGGTGTAATCATAGATTCTGAAGAAATTCATAAAAAAGCTTATTATGAAACTTTTGAAGCAATTGGTGTTCACGTTTCTGATGCTTTGTACAAAACCCTTACAGGTTCTTCTACCATTAATGCGTTTCAGAAATTAGTTGCACATTTTAACTTAGATTTGAATCCTGAAGAATTGGTTTTAAATAAAAGAAAACGCTATGTAAATTTCTTTGAAAACGACCCAACTTTACATTTAGTAAAAGGTGTAGAAGAATTGATAAAACATTGTCATAAAAAAGGTTTGACTTTGGTTTTAGCTTCCTCTTCTGCAATGGTAAATATCAATCGAGTTTTTAACAGATTTTATTTAAACAACTATTTTGCAGCTAAAATTAGTGGTGCAGATTTAAAAGCCTCAAAACCACATCCAGAAATTTTTGAAAAAGCGGCTCTTTTAGGAAAAACTCAAAAAGAAAATTGTATTGTAATAGAAGATTCTGACAATGGAGTAAAAGCAGCCAATGACGCTGGTATTTTTGTAGTGGGTTACAAAAACCCAATGGCTGAAGACCAAACTTTAGAAAATGCAGATTTAGTTGTTGATAATTTTAGTGCGTTCCAAAAAATGATTTAAAAACTGGTGTTTTTCTCTCTCTATTTTTTATTAAAAAAAACTAACTTAACTAACTTAACTAACTATTAATACAAAAGCATTTTATATTCGTAATAGATTTCTAAATCATAACCAAGTTAACTTTAAAAGAAAACAAAAAATGAATCATAAAATATTTAAACCACAGCAAATTCTAGATGAATGGGTTAAATGTTATTGGACTTTGGAAAGTAATTTTGAAAATACCCCTATAAAAAACACTATTATTCCTGATGGAACAATGAAATTAATTTTTCATTATGGAGATACTTATAAGCATCATCCAAGCAATAAAGAGAGTATAATTCTACCAAAATGCTTTTTAATTGGTCAATTGACAAAACCATATATTGTAGAACCAATAGGAATTACTGGCTCATTTGTTGTTCGATTTCAACCAAATGGATTTTTACCTTTTGCAAATTTTTCTATGAAAGAAATTCAAAATACAGCTGTATCTATAGAAAAACTTTTTGGAAAAGATGGAGTTAAAATTGGAGAGCAAATTCTAAACGCCAACTCTACTTCTGAAAGAATAGAATTAATTGAAACTTTTTTATTAGATCGTTTGACTGATAGAAAAACCATTGATAACATTGTAAAATCGACAATTGAGACAATTTTAAGTGCTAAAGGACAATTTACAGTAAATGAACTTTCGAAGAAAAATAATATTAATCGAAGGCAATTAGCACGGAAATTTTCTTCATCAATAGGTTTAAGCCCAAAACAGCTATCAAAAACTATAAGAATTCAAAATACATTAAAAACATTATTAACTAAAAAAGTTAAAAATCTTACAGATTTAGCTTATGAAAATGAATATTTTGACCAAGCACATTTTATTAAAGATTTTAAAGAGTTTACTGGGCTAACTCCCAAAGAATTTTATGGTGATGACCTAAAAATGTCATTGATTTTTGATAGCGAAAACTAATCTTGTCCCATTTTTACAATTTTACAATTATAACTCATCGCATATTTGCATTGCAATAAAGCAACAAAATTATAAAAGCAAATAAAAATGAAAAACGTAAATCCTATAAATTGGTTCGACATTAATGTACCTAACTTACAAAATGCTAAAGAATTCTATGAAACTGTCTTTAACATCAACCTTGTAGATTTTCCAATTGAATTTGGTAAACAATCTGGCTTCCCTTTTGACCCAAAAGGTTTAAATATTACTGGTGCTCTGGTAGAAAAAGAAGATTTTATTGCAAATAGCAATAACACCATTATTTACTTTGAATCAGAAGACTGTGTAACTGAAGAAAATTTAGTAGAAAAAGCTGGTGGAAAAATCATCAAACCAAAAATGTCTATAGGAGAATTTGGTTTTGTATCTATATTAATGGATAGAGATGGAAATACTATTGGTTTGCATTCAAATAAATAAAACAAAAAAACAGATCACTTATAAAGTATCTTTCTAACAAAAAAAACCGAGCACAAGCTCGGTTTTTAAATATTTATCAACTTAAAAATCACATCATAGAGGCTGCAATCTTTTTATAGGTTCCGTTTTCTAACAATTCTCTTATTGCTGAGAATGCTGTAATAGTTTCATCTATATCTTCTTGTGTATGTGTTGCTGTTGGGATTAATCTTAAAATAATTAATCCTTTTGGTATTACAGGATACACTACAATAGAACAGAAAATTCCGTGACTTTCACGTAAATCATTAACCATTGCCATTGCTTCTGGTATGTCTCCTTTTAAAAATACTGGTGTTATACAGGTTTGAGTGGTTCCTAAATCGAAACCAGCATTACGTAAACCAGATTGTAGAGCATTTGTGTTTTCCCACAATTTCTCTTTTAATTCTGGCATTGTTCTAATCATATCTATACGTTTTAAAGCGCCTTTAACCATTGCCATTGGCAAAGATTTCGCAAACATTTGAGAACGTAGATTGTATTGTAAAAACTGAATCACATCTTTATCACCTGCTAAAAAAGCACCAATTCCTGCCATCGATTTTGCGAAAGTTGCAAAATATACATCAATATCATCTTGTACACCTTGTTCAAAACCTGTTCCTCTTCCTCCTTCTCCTAAGGTTCCAAAACCATGGGCATCATCCACTAAAAGTCTAAAATTATATTCTTTTTTAAAAGCTACAATTTCTTTTAATCTGCCTTGTTCTCCACGCATTCCAAAAACACCTTCAGAAATCACTAAAATTCCTCCTCCAGTTTTTTCTGCCATTCTTTTGGCACGTTTTATGTTTTTCTCAAAACTTTCCATGTCATTATGCTTGTACACAAAACGTTTTCCTGCATGTAAACGAACACCATCTATAATACACGCATGTGTATCCATATCATACACAATAATATCATTTTTGGTAACCAAAGCGTCTATTGCAGACATGATTCCTTGATAACCAAAATTTAGTAAATAAGCTTTTTCTTTATCAACAAATTCTGCACATTCTCTTTCTAATTGTTCGTGTATTGGTGTATGGCCAGACATCATTCTTGCACCCATAGGATATGCCATTCCATGCTCCATAGCTGCAGCTCCATCTACTTTTAAAACTTCTGGATGATTTGCCAAACCTAAATAATCATTAATACTCCAGGTAACTACTTTTTTACCATTAAAAGACATTCTGTTAGAAATTGGACCTTCTAATTTAGGGAATACATAATAGCCTTCTGCTTTATCTGCCCATTTTCCTAAGGGACCTTTATCCTCTTTTATTCTTTCAAATAAATCATTCGTCATATTGTCTATTTTTGTTTTTTGTTGGAACTGCAAAGTAACCGCTTTTTTTGCAGTTAATCAAATTGTGAAGTAGTAATACTATTACAGAAAGTCGTTTTGCTGCATCCAATCATCACTATAAATTTTATTCATATAGCGTGAACCATGGTCTGGAAAAATTACGACTACAAAACTATCCTCAGAAAACATCCCTTTTGCAGCATACTGTTTTGTGGCTTGCATTACTGCACCACTTGTATAACCAGGGAAAATCCCTTCTTTTTTTACTATTTTTCTTGCTTCTAAAGCTGCATCTTTGTCAGATACTTTTTCGTAAATATCGATCACATCAAAATCTGTTGCAGTCGGAATTAAATTTTTACCCAAGCCTTCAATTTTATAAGGACTAACCTCATTCAAATCTAACTCTCTTGTTTCGTGGTATTTTTTTAAGACAGAACCAATGGCATCAACACCCAAAATTTTAATGTTTGGGTTTTGCTCTTTTAAATATTTTCCTGTTCCAGAAATAGTTCCTCCTGTTCCACTTGCGACTACTAAATGTGTAATTTCCCCTTCAGTTTGCTTCCAAATTTCTGGACCTGTAGTTCTGTAATGTGCTTCTGTATTTAACTCGTTAAAATATTGATTGATATAAACAGAATTCTTCGTTTTTTTATGAATAGTTTTAGCTACTTCATAATAAGACCTTGGATCTTCTGGAGGAACATTTGCAGGACAAACATGAACTTCTGCTCCCATAGATTTAAGCAAATCTATTTTATCTCTAGAAGATTTATCACTTACTGCTAAAATACATTTATAGCCTCTTACAATGCTAATCATTGCCAAACTAAAACCTGTATTACCAGAAGTAGTTTCTACAATTGTAGCGCCTTTTTTAAGGATTCCCTTTTTTTCTGCATCTTGTACAATATGCAATGCAATTCTATCTTTTGCAGAATGACCTGGGTTAAAAGCCTCTAATTTAGCATAATATTTACCAGGAAGGTTTTTAGTAATTTTATGAAGTTGAACTAGTGGAGTCTCTCCTACTAAGTCTAAAATCGAATTTGTAATTCCTTTATTTCTGGTCATTCTAATGCTATTATCAAAGAAAATATACGATTGATTTTTTTTTTTTTTTTCTACTGCAAAAGTACGTTTAATACTTAAATATCAAAATTGTTTTAAAAACTAATTTTTTATGACTCCAATTTATTCTCTAAAGCCAATAAAAAAGTATAATCTTTTGCTGTTTCTTTTAAAGCATCAAATCTACCAGATGCACCTCCATGACCAGCTTCCATATTTGTGTGTAAAAACAACAAATTAGAATCTGTTTTTAGTTCTCTTAATTTTGCGACCCATTTTGCAGGTTCCCAATATTGTACCTGAGAATCGTGAAAGCCTGTGGTAACCAACATATTTGGATATGCTTTTGCATCTACATTATCATAAGGTGAATAGGATTTTATATAATCATAAAAATCTTTGTCATTTGGGTTTCCCCACTCATCATATTCTCCTGTTGTTAGTGGAATACTTTCATCTATCATTGTAGAAATTACATCAACAAAAGGTACTGAAGCTATAATTCCATTATATAATTCTGGATTCATATTTATAATTGCACCCATTAATAAACCTCCTGCAGAACCACCCATTGCATATAAATGTTTTGCAGATGTGTAATTATTATTATTCAAAAATTGAGAACAATCTATAAAGTCTGTAAACGTATTTTTCTTGTGCAGCATTTTACCATTTTCATACCAATCTCTTCCTAAATACTCACTGCCACGAATGTGAGCCAAAGCATATACAAAACCTCTATCTAACAAACTTAAACGTGTTGTAGAAAAACTATCAGGAATTGTATAACCATAAGAACCATAAGCATATTGTAATAAAGGTGTGTTTTTATTTAAAACTGTATCTTTATGATATACTAAAGAAATAGCTACTTTTTTTCCGTCTTTGGCAGTTGCCCAAACTCGTTTGCTTGTATAGTTTTCTTTATTGAACTTACCTCCTAATACTTCTTGTTCTTTTTTGATTTCTTTGGATTGATTCTCCATATTAAAATCGATTACTGAACTTGGAGTTGTAAAAGAATTGTAAGAATAACGAATGATTTCTGTATCAAAATCTGGATTTGCATACACATTTGCAGAATACGTTTCTTCATCAAAAGGTAAATAATAATCTGCTGAATTGTCCCAACGTTTTATTCTTACTTTGTTCAAACCATTTGTTCGTTCTTCTAAAACCAAATACTCTTTAAAAATAGAAAAATCTTCTAGCAAAGTATCTTTTCTATGTGGAATTACATCCACCCAATTTTCTTTAGAAGTCTTATCAATAGAGGTTTTCATCAATTTAAAGTTGGTAGCTTTGTCTTTGTTTGTCAACAAATAAAAAGAATCTCCAAAATGAGAAACATTGTATTCTAAATCTCTTTCTCTTGCCTGAAAAAGTGTGAATTCTCCTGTTGGATTATCAGCACTTAAAAACTGAGCTTCATTAGAAACAGTACTGTAAGAACCAATAATAATGTATTTTTTAGATTTAGATTTGGTTACATACGTACCAAAAGTTTCATCTTTTTCTTCATATACTAAAACATCTTCAGAAGTTGGTGTGCCTAAAACGTGTCTGTAAATTTTGGCACTTCTTAAAGTTACAGGATCTTTTTTAGTGTAAAAAATAGTACTATTATCATTTGCCCAAACAGAACCACCAGTTGTGTTTTCGATAATATCTTTATAAATTTCGCCAGTTTCTAAGTTTTTAATTCTTAAAAAATATTGCCTTCTACTAACTGTATCAGTTGCAAAAACTGCCAATTTATTATTAAGTGAAACATTTAAACCTCCTAATTGATAATAATCGAAATCTTTTGCCATTTCATTAACATCAAAAAGTATTTTCTCATCTGCTTCTAAATTCTCTTTTTTTCTGCTATAAATAGGATATTGTTTCCCTTTTTCGAAACGAGTTATATAAAAATAACCATTGCTTTTATAAGGTACAGAAGAATCATCTTCTTTAATTCTGCCTTTCATTTCTTCGAATAATTCTTCTTGAAAAGCCTTGGTATTTTTGGTTACTTCTTCATAGTAAGCATTTTCTTCCTCTAAATAATTGACAACATTTTGAGTTTGTTCATCCTTAACTTCAGATAATTTCTGTTCATCAGACAAACGCATCCAAAAATAATTATCTATTCTAACATCATTATGTTTTTCAAGTTTAAAAGGTTTTTTTATAGCTAAAGGAATTTTTGCATCTGTACTTTTCATCCATCTAAATTTTACAACGGTTGCAAATGTAAGGCTTATATAGATGATAAAAATAACAATTTTTCTCATTTTTAAAACTCTAATTTTATTTGTAAAATGATTAAATTTGCAATCAATTTAATTTAAAAAAATAAAAAATGTTTGGAGATTTAGGTGGAATGATGGACAAGTTAAAAGCAGCCCAACAAAAAGTAGAAGCAACAAAAACAAGATTAAATTCTGTATTGGTTGATGAAAAATCTGCTGACGGAAAATTAAAAATTACATTAACTGCAAATAGAACCATAAAATCAATTTCTATTGATGATACTTTACTTTCTGATGCAGAAGAATTAGAAGATTACTTAATTATAGCTTTAAATAAAGCCATTGAAAAAGCTACTAAAATTAACGAAGCTGAAATGGCAGCAGCTGCAAAAGATGGGATGCCAAACATACCAGGAATGGATCTATTTAAATAAATTTTAATCAATTTATTTGTGATTTTTTTGAGTTACATTTAACATCATATAAACAAAGATACTTTTACGTTTAAAGTATCTTTGTTTTTTATTATCTAAGTTTAAAATTTAAAATGGAGAACACAAAAAAGAAAAAGTCAATAGGCAAAAGAATTTTAAAATGGTTTTCTATTTCTGCGTTAATTATTATAATTGCATTGGTTTCGATTCCTTTTTTATTTAAGGATAAAATTGTGCAAATGGTTACAAATACCATCAATAATAACGTAAATGCAACTGTAACTTTTAAAGAAGTAAACCTTAGTCTTATTAAGCATTTTCCTTTAGCAAGCTTATCTGTAAACGATATTTCTGTTGTAAATAAAGAACCTTTTTTAGGTGATACTTTATTCAATGCAAAAAACTTGAGTTTAGATATGAAAATTACTGAACTTTTTAAAAGTGCTGACGAAACTCTAGAAATAAAAAGCATTAATTCTAATACAGGCGACATAAATATTATCTTTAACAAAGAAGGAAAAGGGAATTTTGATATTGCTAAAAAGCAAGAAAAAACTACAAATGCTACTACTGAAAGTTCTTTCTCTTTAAATATAAATGAATATGAATTAGAAGATATAAATTTTAATTATACAGATAGAAGTAGCAATACAAAAATGAGTATTGACAGTATTTATCACACAGGAAAAGGAAATTTTGCTGAAGATATTTTTAATTTAGATACAAAATCTACAGCATTTTTGTCTTTAGATTTAGATAAAACCAATTATTTAAGTAAGGTTAAAATTTCTTTGGATGCTGTTCTTGGCATCGATTTAAAAAACAGTAAATATACTTTTAAAGAAAACACAGGATATATCAATCAACTGCCTTTAGAATTTGATGGTTTTATTCAATTAATTGATGAAAATCAGTTTTATAACCTTCATTTTAAAACACCAACTTCTTCCTTTAAAAATGCGTTGGCATTGTTACCAAAACAATATGCAGGAAACTTAAAAACAATTACTACTGAAGGGAATTTTGATATTGAAGGTGTTGTAAAAGGTACTTTATCAGAAACTACAATTCCTGGTTTTGATGTTAAAATTTCTTCAAAAAATGCACTATTCAAATATGCAGATTTGCCAAAATCAGTAAAAAATATAAACATCAATACTAAAATTATAAACACAACTGGACTTACAAAAGACACATACTTAGAAGTTAATAAATTAAATTTTAAGATTGATCAAGATGCTTTTTCTGCAAACGGAAACATTAAAAACTTAACAACAAATCCTAGAATTAATTTAGCAGCAAAAGGAACAATTAATTTAGCAAATATTGGCAAAGTATACCCTGCTCCTTTAGAAAAAGAATTGGCAGGAATTTTAAAAGCTGATGTAACTACAAATTTTGATATGAGTTCCGTTGAAAAAGGTAAATATCAAAACATAAAAAATGCTGGAGAAATAACTGTAAGCGATTTTAAATATGAAGGAAAAGATGTTGCAAATACGTTTTACATCAACAAAACTGGTATTTCTTTTAACACAAACTCTATAAAATTAAAGGAATTTGAAGCAAAAACTGGTTCTTCAGATTTGTCTATGAATGGAAATTTAGATAATTTTTATGGTTTTATTTTTAAAGATGAAGTTTTAAAAGGAAATTTTGCGTTAATTTCTAACAACTTTAAAGTAGCAGATTTTCTTTCTGATGATGATGCAAAAATTGAAGAAAAATCTGAAACTTCTAACTTAAAAATCCCGAAGTTTTTAGATGTAAAATTAAATGCAAAAGCAAAAAAGGTTTTATATGATAATATTACACTTTCTAATGTTTCTGGTAACATTTTTATCAAAGATGAAAGTGTAAATTTACAGAATTTAAAAACTGATGTTTTTGGAGGAAATATAGGTTTTACAGGAAATATTTCTACCAAAAGTAAAACGCCTAAATTTAATATGAATTTAGATTTGAATCAGCTAAATGTTGCAGATTCTTTTAGCAATTTAGAAATGTTAAAAGCTATAGCACCTATTGCAAAAACGATTCAAGGAAAAATAAATTCTAAAATTAATGTTTCTGGGAATTTAGATAAAAATATGAGTCCAGATTTAAAAACCATTTCTGGTGATTTATTTGGTAAGTTATTAGACCCAAAATTAAAAGCTAGTAACTCTAAAGTTTTGAGTTTATTAAGCGATAAGGTTTCTTTTTTAGATATTGATAAATTAAATTTAGATGGCATTAATGCATTTTTATCTTTTAAAGATGGACAAGTAAATATAAAACCAATTCCACTTAAATATAAAGATGTAGGTATAGAAATAGCAGGAAATCATAATTTTGATAATTCAATCAACTATGATATTGTTTTTGATGTACCTGTAAAATATTTGGGCACAGAAGTAACAAATATCATCTCAAAATTAACTCCAAAAGATGCTGCAGATTTTAAAAGTATTCCTGTAAAAGCGAATTTAACTGGAAGTTTTGGGAGTCCTAATTTATCAACAAACCTAAAAGATGCTACTTCTAATTTGGTAAAAGATTTAGTTGAAAAACAAAAAAATTCTTTAATTGATAAAGGAAAAAATAAATTATTAGATCTAATTGGAGGTAAAAAAGATTCAACAAAAAAAGAAGATACTAAAGATAAAATTAAAAATGTTTTAGGAGGTCTTTTTGGGAAAAAGTCAAAGAAGAAAGATACTCTTAAAAAGAAAAACTAATTTTAGCAATTTTGTCACGAATTCACGAATTATTAAAACTTTTACTAATAATATTCGTGAATTTGTGGCTAAATAATTTTTAAGCTTACTTTTTGCTAAACCAAAGCTCCCATAAGTGCAAGAATAAAAAATAATATATATAGAGAAACAGTTATAATTGTAAAAACACCAATAAACTTATAATGAGACTTTAGCATCTCAAAAGCACTTGCTAGAGTATCATCATCCTTGGTTGCAAGAGCCTTTTTCATTTTATTAGAAAACTGCAATAAATAATACACAGGAAAAAAATAAATGACTGCTAAAATTAAATAAACAATAGTCATATACATACCAAAATCTTCTGGCATTCCTGGTTGTATTTGAGAAGCCATATTAAAAATTGTAGATGCAAAAAGCGCAAAAACTACCATAAAAAATATCATTATAAAACCCATTATAGACAAGAAAAAAGCCCATTTTGCAGTTTCTCTTAAAAAGCTTTTAGACGCATTATTTAATGTTAATTGTTCTAATTGAGTAATAGGATTGTTCATAATAATTTTTTGTTTGTTGGTTTATAATATCAAAAGTAAAAAAAAGAAGCCACAAATTCATAAAATTATGAAATTGTGGCTTAAAATAATTTAGATTGCTTTATCTATTATTGAAACTCAGAAATCGTCTTTTTAATAATTTCTAGACAATCTCTTAACTGTACTTCGTTCATTACCAAAGGTGGCGCAAATCTGATAATATTTCCATGTGTTGGTTTTGCTAACAAACCATTGTCTCTTAATTTTATACAAATATCCCAAGCAGTAGAACTTTCTTCTGTGTCGTTAATTAAAATAGCATTTAATAAGCCTTTACCTCTTACAGATTTTACCAAATCATTTTCTTTACAAAATTCCGTTAATTCATCTCTAAAAATATTTCCTAAATTATGGGCATTTTCCGCTAATTTCTCATCTGCAACCACTTCTAAAGCAGCAATTGCAACAGCAGCAGCAATTGGGTTTCCTCCAAAAGTAGAACCATGATTTCCTGGTTTAATCACATTCATTATGTTATCATTTGCCAAAACTGCAGAAACAGGATATGCTCCACCAGAAAGTGCTTTCCCTAAAATTAAAATATCAGCTTTAACTTCTGGTTCTTTTTCACAATTTTTGTTTTCACAAGAACAATTACCACAAGTTGCTAATAAACGTCTTGTTCTTGCAATTCCTGTTTGCACTTCATCTGCAATAAATAATACATTATAATCTGAACATAATTTTTTAGCAGCTGCTAAATATCCTTCAGAAGGCACATACACACCAGCTTCACCTTGAATTGGTTCTACCAAAAATGCAGCAACATTTGGGTTATTTTCTAACGTTTCTTGTAATTCTTGTAGATTATCGTATTCTATTTTGATGAACCCTTTTGTGTAAGGACCAAAGTTTTTACGTGCAACAGGATCATTCGAAAAAGAAATTATAGTAGTTGTTCTTCCGTGAAAATTATTTTCACAAACAATAATTTCGGCTTTATTTTCGTCAATTCCTTTTACTTCGTATGCCCATTTTCTGGCTAATTTCAAAGCAGTTTCTACAGCTTCTGCACCAGTATTCATTGGCAATAATTTGTCGAAACCAAAAAGTTCAGTTGCAAATTTCTCGTATTTACCCAACATATCATTGTAAAATGCACGCGAAGTTAATGTTAAGGTTTTTGCTTGATGTACCATTGCATCCACAATTTTCGGATGACAATGTCCTTGATTTACAGCAGAATATGCTGATAAAAAATCATAATACTTTTTTTTTTTTTCTTCCCAAACATACACACCTTCACCTCTACTTAAAACCACTGGAAGTGGATGATAATTGTGTGCTCCATATTTGTTTTCTAATTCAATCGCTTCTTGCGAACTTAATTTGTCTAAAACAGTCATTTTTATTGTTTTAAATGTTTATACTAAAAACATTCCTGTTCTACCTTTATCCTTTCAGCGAGAACTGAAAATTCAGCGTGGGAAAGAAATCATCCCCGAAGTTTTACAAAAATAACAAATTTTATTTATATGACATTTATCATTTTTTGATATAATAGAACTAATTAGTTTTGTCTCGGTTATTTTAAGATGACCATTTCCCCTAAACACAAAGAGTTTCCCTTTTACAGAGAAACTCTTTTTTTCTTTAGTAATTTTGCGTTTTAAAAGGGTGAAAAAAAAATCTATTTATTTAGAAGAATTTGTGATTATTAAAAACTCTAATCTTTTCATTTCTCTAAATAAATCATTTCTATTCATTTGCATCCAAGAAAATATTTTTATCATACTCATTGTTATAAAACAAAGAATTGTTGCTGCAACCCATAAAATAAGTTCATTTGTGTTTTTAACATTTAAAGCTTTAATTATAGAGTAAATAAAGACTGCAAAAACAACAATATTTGTAATATTCATAATAATAGAAATGAATGCATTTTTACCTTTAAAAATTCCTAAAATCTTTTTAAAAATATTTTGTTCTTCTAATTCGTCATAAAATTTAGCTTCTTCTTGGGTTAATGTTTCTTTTATTAATTTGTCTATTTCATTTATATTGTTTTTCATAATTTATTGTGTTTTAAAATTGTTTTTAATTTTTCTCTTGCGTGAAATAATCTCGATTTGGTGGTACCAATAGAAATATCTAAAATTTCACTAATTTCCTTTAAAGTATAACTTTCCTTATAAAATAAACGAATTACCATTTGATGTTCAATAGATAATTTTTCTATCGCTATTAAAAGTGCTTTTTTTACAACTGAATTATCATCAATTTCAGAAAATAAGGTTGTTCTTTTACTTTCATTAAAATACTTTGTCAACTTGTTTTGTTCTCTATTATTGGCTCTTATATAGTCTATAGCTTTTCTGTTTACAATACTAATTGCCCAACTTTTAAATTTTTCTGGTTCTTTTAAACTTACTAGTTTATGAATGATAATAGACCAACTTTCTTGAGCAATATCTTTGGCTAAATCTGCATCTTTAACAATCCAAAATGCCAAATTACAGAATTTTAAATGCCATCTTTTCACCAAAATATTTAAAGCATAGATATCACCTTTTTGATATTTATCAATTAGCTCTGTATCAGAAAGAAGTTTATTATTATTCATAATCGATTACACAACATAGACGTAGAAAAAATGAAAAGGTTCAAATTATTTTTGATTCCTGTTTTCACAGAAATGACAGTTTTAATGGAAACCAAAGCAAAAGCTTCGAAAAATATTTGCGATTAAATATAAATTAATTTTAATGACTATTTAAAAACCTTTTAGATTTCTTCCAACTCCTAACTTCAAACTTAATGCTTCATACTTCCTGCTTCACTCTTTTTTACTTAATTTTGCAATCCAATAAATTTTATAGAATGCCACGTAGAGAACGAAATAAGTTTGTTAAAAAGAATCAAGTTTTAGAATTAAAAATTGAAGATTACGCTTTTGGAGGAAAAGGAATTGCAAGAATTCATTCTGAAGAAGGCAGTTTTGTTGTTTTTGTTCCTAATACGTTACCAGGACAATTGGTAAAAGCACAAATTAGTAAGTCTAGTAAAAACTACGCAGAAGCAAAATTGATTGATGTTTTACAACCATCAGAAGACGAAGTTACAGTTCCTTTTCAAGACATCCCAGGAGCTCCTTACATTCAACTACCAATCGAATTACAACATCAATATAAAAAAGAAAGCACACTTTCTTTATTTAAAAGAATAGGAAAAGTAGAAAATATAGAAGATTTATTCGATGAATTTGTGACTTCTCCAAATGTATTTCATTATAGAAATAAAATGGAATATGGTTTTTCTGCAATTGGTTATGACAGAGTGAATAAGACTGACAAAGATGAATTTACTTTAGGATTTAAAAGACGTGGAGTTTGGTGGATGGGAGATAATCTTGAGAAAGATTCTGGTTTATTTGATAAACAATTGGAAGACAATCTTAAAAATATTAGACAATATTGTATTGAAACTGGTTTAGACCCTTGGCATGGGCCTAAAAAAGAAGGTTTCTTTAGATATTTTGTGGTTCGTAAATCTTTTAAAACTGATGAATTACTATGTAATTTGGTAACCACTTCTGGAGATTTGTCGAAGTTCGACCTCCAAGCATTTGCAGAGTTTTTAAAAAATATATTTGGAAAACGTTTGGCTGGTTTGTTGCATACTATTAACGACGAAACTGGAGATAGAACCATTGCAACTTCAGGAAGTTTAAAGCTTATTTACGGAAAAGATAAAATTGTAGAAGAATTATTAGGCTTAAACTTCGAAATTAGTATGAAAAGCTTTTTTCAGACAAACCCTAAATGTGCAGAAAAACTATACAATAAAGTTGTTGAATATGTTTTAGAGGATAAATCTAAAGTAGACAATACTGTGGTTATGGATTTATTCTGTGGAACAGGAACTATTGGTCAAATTGTAGCTTCTAAAAGTGAAAATGCTAAAATTGTGGGTGTAGATATTGTTGCTTCAGCAATTGCAGATGCTAAAAAGAACGCTAAAAGAAACAATATTGAAGGTTTAAAATTCTTTGCTGCAGATGTGGGTAAATTCTTAATTGCACATCCAGAATATCAGAATAAAATAAAAACAATAATTTTAGATCCTGCAAGAGCAGGAATTGCGCCTAAAACATTACAGAAAATCATCAACTTAAATGCAGACAGAATGGTGTATGTTTCTTGTAACCCTTCAACACAAGCAAGAGACACAGAATTATTAGCAGAAGCTGGTTATTCTATTAAAAAGATTAGTTTGGTAGATCAGTTTCCTCATACAAGTCATATTGAGACTGTGGTTTTGTTTGAGAAAGGATAAAATTTTATTTGTTTAATCATCTATTTTTTTAATTAGTTAACAAACTAGTACGTTTTCATTTGATATATTTGTAATATGCTCAAAAAAATATTTGGAGGCTTTTTTATTCTATTATCTATTTTTTTTGGATTAGGTTTTTTATTACAAATGCCTAAAATTTTAAATGCCTTTTCTTCTGAAGATTTAGCTTTTGGAATAGGATATATTATTGGGTCGCTTTTATTTTTACTAATCGCTTACATTTCTTATAAGATAGGAATTAAATTAATTAAAAATAAAGTAAAAATATCTGAAACCTTAGACCAAATTGGTAAAAAATAAAAATTATTATGCAGTAAATATACATTATGAAAAAACTCACAGACTTCGAAATAAATAAAAGAATAGAAAACCTAACAGATTGGGATTTTTACGATGATGCACTACACACAGATTTTGAGTTCGATAATTTTAAAGATTGCATGTCTGCAATGAATAGAATTGCTTTTGAATGTGAGGCTTTGAATCATCATCCAGAATGGACAAATGTATATAATACGTTAGATATAAAGTTGACAACTCACGATGCAGATGGTGTGACTGAATTAGATTTTAAACTAGCAGAAGCTATAAATATAATTGTAGAAGTCGAAGAGTAATATGAAAAAAACAATAGTACTTTTAGGTTTTATTTTATTGATAATTACTTCTTGTGAAAAAGATGATTTTTGTCTTCAAAACCCTGTTACACCTAATTTAGTCATCACTTTTTTTGATGATGCTAATAGACTTATACCAAAAGACGTAGAAAGACTTTCTATAATTGCACTAAGTAAAACAGCTAATTTAATTACCAATATTACTACAGATAGTATTGCTATTCCTTTAAATTCTTTAGCTACAGAAACTGTTTATAAATTAACAATGAATAATGTAGATGGAGCAACTGCAAACGATGTTATAGCAACGTTTACCATAAAGTATACGCCTAAAAACGACTACGTTTCTCGTTCTTGTGGCTTTAGAGTCATTTTTGATGATGTTAGTTTTTCTGCAGACAATTCTTGGATAAAAAACATAACACCCACATCTACTATTACAAACATAGACAACCAAAATTCAGCACATGTTCAGATATTTCATTAGTCTTTGTTTCGTATTTGTTTTTGTTGATGGATTTTCGCAAGAACAAAAAAAAGATTCGCTAATAGACACAAAACAAGACACTATTATTTACAAATCTGCTTATGGTTTTAGATTAGGTGTAGATATAAGTAAACCTATAAAAGCACAATTTGATGGTTCATACTCTGGTTTTGAAATTGTGGGAGATTACAGGCTTTCTAAAAATTGGTATGCTGCTGTAGAATTAGGTTTCGAAGAAGAAACTACGCAAGAAGATTTTACCAATTCTACAGCCAAAGGCAATTATATTCGCTTAGGATTCAACTATAATACCTATAAAAACTGGCTAGACATGAACAACGAAATCTTTTTAGGGTACAGATATGGATTTAGCATTTTCGAACAGACCTTAAATAGCTTTACACCCAATGTTGTTACAGGAGAAACAAATTCAGTTCCCTATTTCCCTTCAGACATAATCACAGTGCCACAAACTGAAACTGGTTTAAACGCACATTGGTCTGAGTTTGTTATTGGTTTTAGAGCAGAAACTTTTAAAAATTTATTTGTCACTTTTAGTGGTTCTTATAAAGTATTAATGAGTGTAAATGATCAAGAAAACTTTAAAACTTTATTCTCTCCTGGGTTTAACAGAATTTTTGAAGGAGGTACAGGTTTTGGCTTTAATTACACATTAACTTACTTAATTCCTTTTCAAAAAAAGTAAAAACTTAATTTTTATTGATTTTTTTAGTAACTTTATGCACAGTATTACATAAAATTTAGAATTATGAACAAAATACCAAGTGTTAACTTATCAGATTTTTTGTCTGATAATGTAAGCAGAAAACAAAAATTTATTGATGAAATTGGTCACGCTTACGAAAACATTGGGTTTGTAGCATTAAAAGGTCATTTTTTAGATGAAAAATTAGTGAGTGATTTATATTCTGAAATTAAAAACTTCTTTGATTTACCTGTCGAAACTAAAGAAAAATATGAAATCCCAGGTATTGGAGGTCAAAGAGGCTATGTTTCTTTTGGTAAAGAATCTGCTAAAGGCAAAAAAGAAGGCGACTTGAAAGAGTTTTGGCATTTTGGGCAATATGTAGATGCAGATTCTAAATATGCAAAAGAATATCCTAATAATGTTGAAGTAGATGAATTACCAAAATTCAATGAAGTTGGTAAAAAAACCTACCAAATGTTAGAGAAAACTGCTAAATATGTCTTACGTTCTTTAGCACTGCATTTAGGTTTAGAAGAAACTTATTTTGATGATTATATCAAAAACGGAAACAGTATTTTACGTCCAATTCATTATCCACCAATTCAAACAGAACCAAAAGGTGCAGAAAGAGCAGCTGCTCATGGAGATATTAATTTAATCACTTTATTAATGGGCGCTCAAGGAAAAGGATTACAAGTTCAGAATCATAAAGGAGATTGGATTGATGCAATGGCTGAACCAGATGAATTGATGATAAATGTAGGTGATATGTTATCTAGACATAGTAACAATAAACTAAAATCTACCATTCATAGAGTTGTAAATCCGCCAAAAGAAATGTGGGGAACTTCTCGTTATTCAATACCGTTTTTTATGCACCCAATTTCAGATATGAAATTAGATGTTTTAGATAATTGTATTGATAGTAAAAATCCAAAAAAGTTTGATAACATTACTGCAGGTCAGTTTTTAGACGAACGTTTAAAAGAATTAGGATTGAAAAAATAGTAGGCAGTTTTTTTAGTAGCAGTTTGTAGTAAGTTGCAGGCTGAAAACTGAAGACTGAAAACTGAAGACTGAAAAAAATGGATTTAAAAGATCAATTAAAAAACCTATTTCCAGAACATAAGGAAACTGAAGAGCCAAAGAAAGAAAAATCGAATATTTGGTTACAAGAAGAACCTATTATTTGCAAATATGAAAAACGAAAAGGAAAACCAATTACGATTTTAGAAGGTTATACAGGAGCAACATCAGATTTTAAAATATTGGCAAAAGAAATTAAAATAAAATTATCTGTTGGAGGTAGTTTTAAAGACGATAAAATTATTATTCAAGGAGATTATCGAGATAAAATAATGGCAATGTTAAAAGACAAAGGTTTTAAGGTAAAAAGAGTTGGAGGTTAATCCTACCCTAACTTTCTCAAAAAGGAAAATTAGTCAGTTTTACTTTATAACAATTTTAGTTTTACCTAAAAGAAAACATCAACAATAAATAATCGTAAAAAAAGTTATTTTAAATTATGAGTGCTTCAATTTTACACATTACAAACGGAGATAGTACAACAAACTATCTAAAAAAACTCCATTTTACAGGAGATTTTATTACTTGGCGAGAAATGTTGTGTGAAGGTAAAACCACTACAGAAGTTGGTAGTGAAACTTTCTGGAAAAACAGATTTACCTTTTTTAATTCTTCATATAAAATAACGAAACAAAAATTTATAGATTTAACTGTAAAAGAATATAGAAATCTTTGTAATAAAAAACAAAGCAAAGAAATTGTTTTGTGGTTTGAGTATGATTTGTTTTGTCAAATTAATATGTTAGCCCTAATTAGTTGGTTAAAAACGAATAGAAAAGGCTATCATATTTCTTTAGTTTGTAGTGGCAAAATAGAAGGTTCTAAAAAATTAAAAGGTTTAGGAGAACTTACTAAAAATCAAATACATCAACATTATAAAAACAGAGTAGATTTAACTCAAGATGACATAGAATATGCAGATTATATTTGGCAATTGTATTGTGCAGATAGTCCTTTAAGATTAGAAACCGTTTATAAATTTAATCCAATGTCTCCTTTTAAATACTTAGCAAATGCTTTAGAAGCCCATTTAAAGCGTTTTCCTTCTGTAAATAACGGATTAAATAACATCGAGAATACTATTTTATCAACTGCAAGTTCTAATAAGTTAGTTTCAAAAAAAGAATTGATTGGGCAATTATTAAAAGAACAAGAAACTTTGGGTTTTGGAGATTTACAATATGAGCATCATACAAATAAACTTCAAAAATTATTTTCATCTTTTAATCCAGTAAAACTGTCTGCTAAAGGCAAGAAAGTTTTAGAAAATCAAACGAACTTTTATAGTGAACTGCGTTCTGAAAATTCGTATCTTGGTGGAGCAAAAAAATATAGTTTTCTGTTCAATAATCAAACAGAAAAATTGTTACAAATTACATCTTAAATGTCTATAAAACCCTCTGAACTTATTTTAAATCCTGATGGTAGTGTGTATCATCTAAATTTAAAACCAGAACATATTGCCTCAAATATTATTTTTGTTGGCGACCAAGATAGAGTTGATAAAATTACCAAACATTTTGATTCTATTGAGTTTACAACTCAAAAAAGAGAATTTAAAACTACAACAGGAACTTATAAAAACAAACGATTTTCTGTAATGTCTACTGGTATTGGACCAGACAATATAGATATTGTACTAAATGAGTTAGATGCTTTGGTAAATATCGATTTAGAAACAAGAATACCAAAAGAAAATTTAACCTCTTTAAATATTATAAGAATAGGCACATCTGGTTCTTTACAAGCAGATATTCCTGTAGATTCTTTTGTAATTAGTTCTCATGGTTTAGATTTGAATGGATTGCTTCACTCCTACCAAATTGATACAATTTCTAATTTAAAAATAGAAAATGCTTTTGTAAAACATACCAATTGGAGTTCAAAAAAAGCTGACCCAATTATTATTGAAAACAGCAAAGAATTAGAAAACAGATTAAAATCTATTAAAACGTATCAAGGAATTACAGCAACTGCAGGTGGTTTTTATGGACCACAAGGAAGAGTTTTGCGATTGGCTTTACAAGATGATGAATTAAACCATAAAATTGATAGTTTCAATTTTAAAGAGCACAGAATTACCAATTTAGAAATGGAAACTTCTGCTATTTACGGATTGTCAAAACTATTAGGTCACAAAGCTTGTTCCATCAATGCAATAATTGCAAACAGAGCCAATGGAACTTTTAGTGAAAACCCAGGTAAAGTTGTGGCAGATTTAATAAAATACGCTTTAGAGAAATTAGTAGCTTAAATGACAGACTTAAAAGTTGGTGGAGTTCCAGAACATTTTAATTATCCCTGGTACATCACCCTAAAAAATAAAGAATACAGCAAACACAATATTAATCTTCGTTGGCAAGATTTTCCTGGTGGAACAGGACAAATGTGTAAAGCATTAAGAGATGGCTCTGTAGATATTGCCATTGTTTTAACTGAAGGGATTATTAAAGATATTGCTGCAGGAAACCCTTCTAAAATTGTACAAACTTTTGTAAAAACGCCTTTAATTTGGGGAATTCACGTAGGCGCAAAATCTAAATTCAAAAAAATTGAAGATTTAGAATATGCTACAATTGCAATTAGTAGGTTTGGGTCTGGTTCTCATTTAATGGCAATTGTAAATGCTTATAACCAAGGTTGGGATGTTTCTAAACTGAAGTATAAAGTGATAAAAAACTTACAAGGTGGCATTGATGCACTCACAAATGGTGATGCAGATTATTTTATGTGGGAACATTTTACAACAAAACCCTTAGTAGATAATGGTACTTTTAGAAGAGTTGACGATTGCCCAACTCCATGGCCTTGTTTTGTGGTTGCTGTGAGAAATGAAGTTTTAGAAAATAATTTTGAAGAAGTAAAACAAGTTTTAGACATTATAAATACTGAAACTAAAGATTTTAAAGAAATTACAAATATTGATAAGATTCTAGCCAAAAGATACGAACAGCAATTAGAAGACATCAAAAAATGGTTAAAAATTACAGAATGGAATGATGGTAAACCCATCACAAAAAATTTAATTACCCGTATTCAAAATAAAATGATACAGTTTAACGTTATTCAAGAGAAGAAAAACTCAGGAGATTTCATAAAAAATATGTACATTTAGACCTTAAAACCCTTAATAATGAAAAAAGTAGTATTTATTGCAGTTTGTATTTTAGGAATTATATGTTTTTCTTCTTGTAGAAGTACGTCTCAATCTTGTGGATTAGCAGACAATACAACAACGATTCAGACAACATTACAACAAGTAGATTTGTCATAAATCAACTTGTTTCTTAATTTCAAATTCAATGAATCCGCTTTTAGCGGATTTTTTTTGAAGCTATTCCCTGCTTTCATTACTCGCTTTTTCTCATTCTTCAAAAAGAGCTCAAACAAACCATTCAATCAGGGCTAAACTTGTTAAATTACAATTTACTAATTCAAATGTAATAGATTTTTTATTTGGGATTCCTGCCTACGCAGGAATGACAAACTCGAAATAAATTTATACTCAAAAAAACTCACAAACTGTCAGTTCGAGTGATTTTCGACTTTATGAGAAAATTGTATCGAGAACTTTTACTTCAATAAAATTAGTGGATTCGTAGCAAAAATCACCACTCAATTTTAGTTTTATCAATAGACTTTAAAATTTCATTCGTTTTAGAAAAATGTTGATTACCAAACCAATACCCTCTATTCGCACTTAATGGAGATGGATGTCCAGATTCTAAAATAAAATGTTTCTTTTTATCAATTAGCTTCACTTTTTTCTTTGCAAAACCACCCCAAAGTAAAAATACAATATCTTCTTTTTGGTTAGAAATTTGTTTGATTACTTCATCTGTAAACGTTTCCCAACCTTTCTTTTGATGACTTCCAGCTTCATGCTCTCTCACAGTTAAAGTTGCATTTAATAACAAAACACCTTGTTTTGACCATTTTTCTAAATTCCCACTTTGTGGATATTCTTGTTCTAAATCTGTCGAAATTTCTTTAAAAATATTAACTAATGAAGGTGGATGCTTTACATCATCCTTAACAGAAAAACACAAACCATTGGCTTGATTTTCTCCATAATAAGGATCTTGACCAATAATTACCACTTTTAAGTTGTCTAAAGAACAACAATCAAACGCGGCAAAAATATCTTTTGCTTTAGGATAACAAGTATAGTTTGTATACTCTTCTTTTACAAAATTTGTCAAATTTTTAAAATATAATTTTTCAAATTCGGGTTGTAAAATATTTTTCCAGCTATCAGCTATTTTTACCTGCATTGTTTCTTATTTTTGTTCTTTTGAATTCAAAATTTTAAATTTTTTGAATTCAAAGTTACTCATTAGTTTCTAAAAAACCTTAAACATTAAATTTCAAACTTTGAACAATAGTATTTCAAGTAAAACATTACAAGATTTAGAGTTTTCAACGGTTTTACAACATGTTGCAGAACATTGTATTTCTGGATTGGGGAAACAACGTGTTTTAGAAATAACACCAATTACCTATAAAAAAGGTCTATTTAAAGAGCTTAATTTGGTAGATGAGTATTTGTCTTCTTTTGAGAGTGAAAATCGAGTTCCCAATCACGGTTTTGATAATGTTACAGAAAGTGTAAAACGTTTAAAAATTGAAAATAGTTTTATAGAAACTGAAGCTTTTTTAAAAATTGCAACCACTTCTTTAACTGTAAATGAACATCTTAAGTTTTTTAAGAAATTTAAAGTTCAGTTTCCTACTTTTTTTGAAGTTTCTCAAAAAATAGAATTCACCACTTTTGTAGATGACGAAATCAAAAAAATAATAGATATTTCTGGAGAAGTAAAAAACAATGCATCATCAACATTAAAACAAATACGAAGAGATATTAATAATGTTCGTGGTAAAATTGGAGCGAGTTTTTCATCAGCATTATCTAAAGCAATTGCTGCAGGTTATTTAGATGATATTAAAGAAACAATTGTAGACAATCAAAGGGTTTTGGCTGTAAAAGCAATGTACAGAAGAAAAGTTTCTGGTAGTTTGTTAGGTTCATCAAAATCTGGAGGTATTGTTTATGTTGCACCACAAGCAACACTTACTTACAGCAGAGAATATCAGAATTTAATTTATGAGGAAAAACAAGAAGTCATAAAAATATTAAGACAATTAGCTGCTACCATTTTTCCTATGACTTCTCTTTTAGAAGAATATTTAGAGTATTTAACGCATATAGATTCAGTAGGTGCAAAAGCAAAATATGCAAGAGAAATAAATGCAATTCTTCCGAAAATAACTAGAGAAAAAAAGATATTCTTCAAAAATGCATATCACCCTATTTTATGGAAAAAAAATAATGAACAGAAAATAAAAACCATTTCTCAAACTTTAGAATTAAACGAAAAACAGCAGATAATTGTTATTTCTGGACCCAATGCTGGTGGTAAAAGTATCACTTTAAAAACAATTGGGTTACTGCAAATAATGGTTCAAAGCGGACTTTTAATTCCTGTGGATGAGCGAAGTGAAACACATATTTTTGATACAATTTTAACAGATATTGGAGACAATCAATCTATTGAAAATCAACTAAGTACTTACAGTTATCGCTTAAAAAATATGCGGAATTTTTTAAGAAAATGTGATGAAAAAACGTTGTTTTTAATTGATGAATTTGGTACAGGTTCTGACCCAGAATTGGGTGGTGCTTTAGCAGAAATTTTCTTAGAAGAATTTTATAACAAAAAAGCTTTCGGAATTATAACCACACATTACTCTAACTTAAAAGTGTTGGCAAACGAATTAGAAAATGTAACAAACGCAAATATGCAGTTTGATGAACGTTCTCTAGAACCACTTTACAGGCTTTTTGTTGGGCAAGCAGGTAGTTCTTTTACTTTTGAAGTTGCTCAGAAAAACGGAATTCCATTTAGTTTAATAAACAAAGCAAAAAAACGAGTAGATACTGAAAAGGTACGTTTAGACAAAACGATTTCTAAACTGCAAAAAGAACGAAGTAAGTTGCAAAGAAATTCTGATAATCTAGAAAAACAAAAATCGAAAGGAGCTGAACATTTAGAAAGCTTGCAAGAAAAAGAAGAGAAAATTCAGGCAAAATTAGCAGGTTTTCAAGAATTGTATGACCAAAATCAGAAAATGCTTTCTTTTGGGAGAAAGACAAATGAATTGCTTAATAAATACTTTCAAACTAATAATAAAAAAGAGTTGAATACCAATTTTAACAAATGGGTTGCAGATGAAAAAGTAAAATACGCTAAGAAAAATCCTTTAAAACCAAAAACAAAATCTCAGAAACAAAAAGCTAAAGTTGTAGAAAAACAACTTAAAGAAATCATACAAAAAGTAGAAAAAGAGGTTTTAGAAAAAGTTGTGGAAGTTAGAAAAGAAAAGAAAGTTGAAGCTGCAAAAATTGCCAAAGAAAAATCTGAATATATCTATAAAATAAATGATAGAGTAAGAATTATAGATTCTAATTCTGTTGGTACTATTGATAAAATAGATAGAAAAAGTGTTACTATTAACTACGGAATTTTCACTACAAAAACTTCTGTAGAAAAATTAGAATTGGTAGAAAAGGCAAAATAATTA
>JBGCFX010000178.1:0-7837 GCA_045110395.1 Polaribacter sp. | reverse complement strand
ACCAAAAACCGAGTTTAAAACCACCCATTCTTATGGTATTGAGTTCATCAACCAAAAGAATTCCGAAAACAAAGGAGACTAAAAACCAAATGCTCAATAGGATTGCTAAATATTTTAAATTCTTTTTCCAGTATTTTTTTTGATTTTCTGTTACCATATTTATGAAGCTTAGTATTAATTATGTTGCAATATAGATAAAAATGTATACTTTTATATATCTAATTCTATCATTTTAATGTTACAATTACTCATTGAGTTACTGCAAACTTATTGGTTTTTTATATTGGTTTTCTTTCTAATATCTATTTTATATTCTTCTGTTGGTTTTGGAGGTGGTTCAAGTTATTTAGCCATTTTAGCATTAACAGGAATCGTTTTCACTCAAATTAGAGCAACTGCTTTGTTATGTAATATTGTTGTGGTTTCTGGAAATATCTTTTTATTTTATCGACATAAAGAATTAGATTGGAAAAAAATAATTCCGTTAGTTTTACTAAGTGTTCCATTTGCTTTTTTAGGTGGATATTTAAAGATTAACCAAAACTTCTTTTTTGTTTTATTAGGATTTACACTTTTTTTTGCAGCCATAACTATGTGGATTTCAAAAAACATAAGTACCAATAAAGAAAAAATTATAACGCAAAATACCCTAAAAAATTCTGGTTTAGGGGGGACAATTGGGTTTATTTCAGGGGTGGTTGGAATTGGTGGAGGCATTTTTTTATCACCACTTTTACATCTTACAAATTGGGATACTCCAAAAAAAATAGCAGCTACAGCTAGTTTTTTTATATTAGTAAATTCTATTGCAGGCTTATTAGGGCAATATTCAAATCCAGATTTTGAGATTGACTGGAACTTGACATCAATATTATTAATTACTGTTTTTATTGGCGGCCAAATTGGTAGTAGAATGAGTAATAAGTTCTTTACTCCTATTCAATTAAAAAAGGCAACCGCTATTTTGATTGCCTTTGTGAGTATTCGTATTTTAATAAAGTATTTATTGTAATTATTTCTTTTGGGCTTTCATTGCTCTTCCTCCTTGAAATAAGGTTAATGCACTTATTGCTCCTTTTTCATTTTTATGAAACTCTAAAGAAGCTTTTACTACTTTCAAGAAAAACTTAGTGTTTGATTCTGCAAATAATTCAAATTGAGGTTGACCAGTTAATTGAGCAAATAATTGATTTTCTTTAGAAGTTATAGTAATTACAAAACCAGGTTGTAATTCATATTCCCCAACATAAGTTTTTAAAATATCTGCAGAAACTGTTATTATTTTTTTCTCTTTTTGAGCTTTCTTATCTACAAAAATACCTGTTGCTCTATTTATCCTATTTTTAAAAAGTACTACTTTCTTTTCATCCTTCATTGAAAAATTATAAGAAATAAAACCTTCTTCAAAAGAAAAGCTGTTTGGAGAAGTTGGATAAACTTTAAATGATTGCTGGCTTCCTTCTCTTTTACTATATAATTGCCCCTCTTTTAAGGTAATATATCTTACAACTTCATTATCAAATTGATATGCTCCAACCCATTTTTGTAATTGTTCTGAAGATAATTTTATAGTATTTTCTTTTGTAAATTTCTCGTTATCACTTGCCAAAGCTGCAATTTCTATAGCCACGTTTGTTGGTGATTGACAACCACAATTAGAAAATAAAATTACATATACATTTTTACTTGGCACAAAAATACCCATTGATAAATAACCTGGAATTGCTCCTCCATGTTCAATTGTTGGTTCATCATTTATTTCATTAATACTCCAACCATACCCATAGTTAATTTTATCACCATTATTTAATGTATAATTTGTAAACGCTTTATCTATGGTTGCTTCTTTTACAAAAACATCTGTAGTTATTGCTGTTTGCCATTTTAACATATCATCTACAGTTGACATAATTGAGCCAGCTGCATAAGGCAATGCTAAACTAATATATTGTGCATTTACAAATTCGCCTCCTTTTTGATAACCAGAAGCTCTGTTTTTTATCAATTTGGTATGACTTCCATAATATGATGAATTCATATTTATTTTATCAAAGATTCTTTCTTGTATAAATTTTGAATAAGACATTCCACTTGCTTTTTCTATAATATATCCTAAAATGAAATATCCAGAATTATTATATAAATACTTTTCACCTGTTTCAAAATCCATTGGTTCATTTTTAAAGAAATCTATAAATTTTAATGGAGCTTCATCAATTGTCATTACTTTACCAAAACTTTGCATTGATGTATAACTCTTAATTCCTGATGTATGTGTTAATAAATGATGTACAGTTATTTTTTTTCCATTTGTTGGATAATCTGGAATAAATTTTGTTATTTCATCTTCTAAACTTAATTTCCCTTCTTCTAATAACATTAAAATTGAAACTGCTGTAAACTGTTTAGTGATAGAACCTACTTGAAAAACATTTTCTGAAGTCATATTTACATCTAACTCTAAATTTGCTTTTCCAAACGCTTTTCTATAAATCACTTTTCCGTCTTTGGCTACTAAAGCTGAAACTCCTGTTTCATTACTTTTAAATTGATTGCTTAATATTTTGTCAATTTTTGATTCTAAACTTTGTGCTTGACTTGAGGTTAAAAAGAAAGAACACAGCACACATAGCATTATAGTTTTAAAAAAAGGTAATTGTTTCATTTGTTAGTTATTAAGTTGATTATTTTTAAATACGACGTTCTTAAAGCTATAAAGTTACAACTCAAAAATTAGTTTATTAAATACTCCTTGGTAAACAGAGAATGTTTTTAAGTTTTTAAATATATTTGAACCTCAAAATAAACAAAAATGTTAGAAAATATATTTACCCTTTTAATGTTAGTTATGTTACAAGCTGTTTTAGGCTTTGACAATTTATTGTACATCTCTTTAGAATCTAAAAAAGCACCAGAAAAAGAGCAAAAGAGAGTTCGAAAAGTAGGGATTTTAGTTGCCATTATTTTAAGAATTGTTTTACTTTTTCTCTTAGTTTCTATCATAGATTACTTTCAAGAACCTTTTTCTTGGTTAACTGGTGGTATAGACGATGTTGTCAAATTTGCTTTCAATGGACATAGTATTATTGTACTTTTTGGAGGTGGTTTTATTATTTATACAGCTATTAAAGAAATTTGGCATATGATTGCAACACCTAATTTAGAAAATTCTGAAATGGTAGATACTCGTAGCAAAAAAACAGCAAATGCAGCCATAGTAAGTATTGTAATTATGAATTTAGTATTTTCTTTTGATTCTATTTTAGCAGCAATTGGTTTAACAAGCGAAATAGAAAATACTACAACTGCCTTTATAATTATGGCAATTGCAATTATTGCAAGTGGTTTATTAATGTTGTTTTTAGCAGACAAAGTCTCTTCTTTTTTAGCAAAAAACAGAATGTATGAAGTTTTAGGGTTATTTATACTTTTTATTGTTGGTATTATGCTAGTTACAGAAGGTGGGCATTTAGCTCATATTAAACTTTTTGGCGAAGAAATTGTACCAATGAGCAAAACAACTTTCTATTTTGTAATTGCAATTTTAGTAATTATTGATATTGTACAAGGAAGATACCAGAAAAAATTACTTGCAGAAAAATAATTTTTAATTAACTGAATAAAAAAAGGAGTTTTGAAATAATCAAAACTCCTTTTTAACATAAAAATATGATTTTGTTTGATTATTTTAACATTTAATTAAACAATTATAAATTACCTTTGTAATGTTATAAAAGTGAACTTCTAAACATTAGGTAGGCATATTTAAAAAATAAGAAGTTTTGGTTGATTGTAAAACCGCTACTGAAGAGTAGCGGTTTTTTATATTTCAGAAATACTATCTTGTAATCTTTGTTTTACAATTTGTAGAATTCTTCTATTTATTTCTGATGTATTTTGTTGATAAAACTCTAATTCATCTAAAGAAAAATGACCTATAATACTTCCTAATAGTATATTTTTAAAGTTGATATCTTTGGTTAAGGAAGTTCTTATCACTTTCTTTTTTTTATCATTAGGCAGCTCATCAAAAATAATTTTTCTTTTTTCAGTATTATTTTTAAAAAAAGAAATTAAAAAATTATGCTGCATTTTAATAATCGGACGTAAAACTTCATTCTGAAATTTTTCTATTTCTGTAGTTCCTTCTTGTACTAAATTTGATAATATTGGTCTTTCTTTTTTAGTCATCAGATAATTCATTTAATACTAAAAGTAAATCATATTGCAAATCTTCGTGTAACTTACCAATCGCATTTTTTGCCATTTTAACCTGAGTTTGATATATATTCTGCAAACGACTGCTCCTCTTAAAATACGGATTGTAATTTTTTAACTTATTGCAGAAATAAAGTAATATTTCTGCTTCAGTTTCTTTGTTTTTAGAAAAACGAATAAATTTTTTACAAGAAGTTAAAACCTTACGAATTTTCTTTCGTACATAATACCCGTTTTTAGTATCAATTTCATCAAATTGATCATTAATAAAGGTTTTGATATTATCTACATATTGCTCCTCATTATGTGCTTCAAAAAGCAAATACGTAAGTAATTCTTTGTTTTCTACTTTAAATCTAGCCAATTGCAAGCACAACTCTTTTAACTCATTTGCAGATTTATGAGAGAGTTCGTCTTTAACTTGTTTTATGGTTGAGGCTTTCAAAAATATTATTTACTAAAAAACCTCACAGGGTTTAAAATCTGTGAGGTTTATAAATTAATTCTTATTTATTTTTCACTTGGTAAAATAACCATTTCATTTACATCTGCATCATAATCTACACCTTCTACCTTGAAACCAAAAAGATTATAAAATTCGTTGCTATAACCTTCTAAATCGCCAATTTCAGCTAAATTTTCTGTAGTTGCTTGTTCCCAAAGTTCTGCAACTTCTGCTTGTACATCTTCGTACATTTCCCAATCATCAACTCTAATTCTTCCTTTTTCATCTAAAGGAATTTCTTCTCCTGTATACAAACGTTCACTATACAAACGTTGAATTTGCTCTATACAACCTTCGTGAATTTCCTTGGCTTTCATCACTTTAAACAACAAAGAAATGTATAAAGGAATTACAGGAATTGCAGAACTTGCTTGTGTAACCAATGCTTTATTTACAGAAACGTATGCTTTCCCTCCAATCGATTTTAAATCGTCTGAAATGGTAAAAGCAGTCGCTTCTAAATGATCTTTTGCAGCTCCAATTGTTCCATTTCTGTAAACTGGTTTTGTAACTTCTGGACCAATGTAAGAATACGCAACTGTGGTTGCACCTTTTGCTAAGACATTGGCTTCTTTTAGAGCATCCATCCACATTTTCCAATCTTCTCCTCCCATTACAGTTACAGTATTTTCAACATCTTCTCCTTCTGCAGGATTAATTGAAATTTCTGAAACATTTCCTGTATGAAAATCTACAGTTTTATCAGAAAAAACTTCTCCAATTGGTTTTAAAACAGACTTGTATCTTTTCTCAGTTTCTGGATGCGTTCTTACTGGTGATGCTAAACTGTAAATAACCAAATCTATTTGCCCTAAATCTTCTTTTATTAAGTTTATAGTTTGCTCTTTTATTTCGTTTGAAAATGCATCTCCATTGATGCTTTTTGCATACAAACCTGCAGCATTTGCGTGTTTCTCAAAAGCAGCTGTGTTATAATAACCTGGAGAACCTGGTCTACCTTCAGTTGGTGGTTTGTCAAAAAACACACCAATTGTAGCAGCATCAGAACCAAAAGCACTTGTAATTCTAGATGCTAATCCAAAACCTGTGGAAGCTCCTAAAACCAAAACTTTTTTAGCGCCATTAATTTCTCCTTTAGATTTTACATATTCTATTTGATTAATTACGTTTTGCTCACAACCTACTGGATGTGATGTTAAACAAATAAATCCTCTTGTTCTTGGTTCTATTTTCATTTTGTTTATGAATTAAAATTGTTAACAGACCTCACAGGTTTTAAAAACCTGTGAGGTCTTAAAAAACTAATTTATTATTTTTTCAAAAAAGAATTCACATTCTCTTCAATTCTATTGAGAACATTTCCTGTGGATGCTTTTACAAACGTTTCTCCAGTAATTTGTTCATATAATTCTATATATCTATTCGAAATTTCAATGATTTTTGCATCAGACATTTCTGGTATTTGTTGATTTTCCTTTCCTTGAAAACCGTTTTCTATCAACCATTGTCTTACAAATTCTTTCGATAATTGTTTTTGAGATTCTCCTTTGTCTTGTCTTTCTTGATAACCCTCTTCATAAAAATAACGAGATGAATCTGGAGTGTGAATTTCATCAATCAATACAATTTTACCTTCTTTTGTTTTTCCGAATTCGTATTTTGTATCAACTAAAATCAGGCCTCTTTTTGCAGCGATTTCTGTTCCTCTTTGAAACAGTTTTCGAGTATAATCTTCTAAAATAACGTAATCTTTTTCAGAAACAATACCTTGAGAAAGAATATTTTCTCTAGAAATATCTTCATCATGTTCTCCATTTTCTGCTTTGGTTGATGGTGTAATTATTGGTGTTGGAAATTTATCATTTTCTTTTAATCCTTCTGCCATTTCAACTCCACAAAGTATCCTTTTTCCTAACTTATATTCTCTTGCTGCATGACCAGAAAGATAACCTCTAATAACCATTTCTACTTTAAAAGGTTCACACAAATGACCAACAGCTACATTTTCATCTGGATTTGCAAGTAACCAATTAGGAACAATATCTGCTGTATCATTCATCATTTTGGTTGCAATTTGGTTCAAAATTTGCCCTTTAAAAGGAATTTGACGTGGTAAAATAACATCGAAAGCAGACAATCTATCTGTAGCAATCATTACTAAAAGTTCATCATTAATATTATAAACTTCTCTTACTTTCCCTTTATAAACAGACTTTAAGTTCGGAAACTTAAAATTTGTTTCGTTAATTGTATTCATTTTTTAAATTAGTTGTTGTTGGTTGGTTGATAGTTTTTTGTTGTTGGTTGCAAAAATAAACTATCCTAATTTATTTCTTTTCTTTTTTCAATACTTTTATTTGTTTCAAATTATCTGCAATTGGTGTTGCTGTTATCACTTTTTCACCAGGAATAAAATAGAAAAAATAAGCAGAATTTTGCCCTATTTTTCGAACATCTAACCTAGTATTATCTTTAAAAATTAGGGTATGATTTGGCGTAATTTCATTTTCTGTTAATTTATGCTTCATTCCTAAACCATAACCAGTTCTCATAGATACAAATAGTAGGAAAAACAAGAACATCATTCCTGGTAAAAGATTCTTTTTTTCTTCTAAAGCTGCATAACGTTTATCCCATTTTTCGATATTGTATATTTTTTGATACCACTTTTTTGTTTTTAATTTTTTATAAATTTTAGGAGCCCATTTTGTTAAATAGACATACAATAATGCAAACATAGTTCCTAATGCAACTGCTAAAACCCAATTATTTGTCAATAAACTTATAGGTGAAATTAATGCATCTAAAATAGTGGTGTAATTCAAATACGAAACTCCGAAAATTCCGTAAAAAATAGCATCACTCACAATTCCTAAAATAATAAGATATAAATACCCAATGTAAAAATAATCTTGTAAGCCTAATTTCTCTTGTTCAATTTTTATCATTCTGTTTCTATACTTTTGTATGCTGTTATAATTTTCTTCACTAATCTATGTCTAACTACATCCTTATCATCTAAAAACACTTGTGCTATTCCGTCAATGTCTTTAAGTGCTAACAAAGATTCTTTTAAACCCGACACTTGTTTTCTAGGTAAATCTATCTGACCAGGATCTCCAGTAATAATAAATTTTGCATTCTTCCCCATTC
>JBGCFX010000177.1:0-3631 GCA_045110395.1 Polaribacter sp. | reverse complement strand
TCTATAGAACCTAAAACACGTTTCATAAAAGTATTTAATGCTTCTTTTTTTGGTGTTCCTTCTTTTATCATTTTATCAACTTCTACTGCACCATATAAGTTAGAAATCAACTCACCAATAACATCTAATTCTTCATCTTTTAAAGACGGAACTTCTGTTAAAGCCTCTAAAGTTTCGATCGTTTCTAACAGATAATCTTGGTCGTTTTCTTCTATAAAATTAGTTAAGTGTTTAATTACTGGTAGCTTCATCTTATAAAACTTCGCTTGTTAATTCTTTTAGAACATCAAACTTATTAGTTTGTGTTTGATTTACAAATTTACCATCTACAAATGTTGCAAAAGTTGGTAGATTACTAACGTCTGCCAATTTTCTGCTTTCTGGAAACTTTTCTGCATCAACAATTACAAAAACTGCATCTTCGTTTTCAGAAGATAACTTTTTAAATTTTGGTTTCATAATTCTACAATTACCACACCAACCAGCTGAATACTGTACAACTACAGTTTTATTTTCTGCTACAATTTCTGCTAAATTATCTTGACTTAATTCTTTAAGCATAACAAAATTAGTTTAAGTGAGCTGCTAAATATTCTGCAGTATCTTTTGCATTAGGAGCCATTGCTTGCTTCCCTTCTTCCCAGTTTGCAGGACAAACTTCTCCATTTGTTTGTACATGTGCATACGCATCAATTAAACGTAAAAATTCATTTACATTTCTACCAACTGGCATATGATTTACACCTTCATGAAACACTGTACCTTCTTCATCAATTAAATATGTAGCTCTGTAAGTTACATTATCTCCTTCTACTTGAATCGTTTGAGTTTCTTCATCAAAAGTTTCGTTAGAAATATCTAAAATTCCTAAAACAGAAGATAAATTTCTGTTACTGTCTGCTAAAATTGGATACGTAACACCTTCAATTCCTCCATTATCTTTAGAGGTACTTAACCAAGCAAAATGCACTTCTGGTGTATCACATGATGCCCCAATAACAATCGTGTTTCTTTTTTCGAACTCACCTAAAGCTGTTTGAAAAGCGTGCAATTCTGTAGGACAAACAAATGTAAAATCTTTTGGATACCAAAATAATAAAACTTTTTTACCATTTTTTCTTGCTTCTTCTAATACATTTAATTTGAATGTATCACCCATTTCATTCATTGCGTCTACATTTAAATTTGGGAATTTTTTACCTACTAATGTTGCCATTTTATATAATTTTTATTGTTTAATATGCTGTTTTCAGCTGGCAAATATATTATACAATATGATTTTAAGAAATTAACCAAAGTTTTTATTTTTATGCTACAATAAGAATTATTGATGTTAAAATTTTTGCTATTAAATAAAAGTTATATCCTAATAAAAATCAAATAATTAGCAAAAAAAAGTTCAAAGAAAAGAGACGTATTACGAGTAAACAAATTCTATAGTTATTAGTTATTAAATCATAAAAAATATAGATAAAAATTATCAATAACTTTTTTGTAAATTTGGATAATACTAATCCTACAAATTTTTAAAATATGGAAAACAAAGGCAACAACAATATGAATAGTGATAAAAATAACTGCCCATTTTTAAGTGGAGCACAAAAAAAATCTGCTGGAGGTGGGACCAGCAATCGAGATTGGTGGCCAAATGAATTAAAACTGAATATTTTACGCCAAAATGCTTTAAAATCAAATCCTATGGGAGAAAAATTTGATTATGCTAAAGCTTTTAATAGTGTAGATTTTTCAGCATTAAAAAAAGATGTTACTAATTTAATGACAGACTCACAAGATTGGTGGCCTGCAGATTATGGTCATTATGGAGGATTTATGATAAGAATGGCTTGGCATAGTGCAGGAACCTATAGAGTTGGTGATGGACGTGGAGGAGCTGCTTCTGGTTCACATAGATTCGCTCCTTTAAATAGCTGGCCAGATAATGGAAATTTAGACAAAGCACGTTTACTTTTATGGCCTATAAAAAAGAAATATGGAAACAAAATTTCTTGGGCAGATTTAATGATTTTAGCAGGAAATTGTGCTCTTGAATCTATGGGATTCCCAACTTTTGGTTTTGCAGGTGGTAGAGAAGATGTTTGGGAACCAGAACAAGATATTTATTGGGGAAGTGAAACTGGTTGGTTAGATAATGATGAAAGATATGATACTTCTGATGGTGATTTAGAAGGACATTTAGGTGCTGTGCACATGGGATTGATTTACGTAAATCCTGAAGGACCAAATGGAAATCCTGATCCATTAAAATCGGCTCATGATATTAAAATTACTTTTGGTAGAATGGCTATGAATGATGAAGAAACTGTAGCTTTAGTTGCTGGTGGTCATACTTTTGGAAAAGCACATGGAGCAGCTGACCCAGATAAATATGTAGGTACAGAACCTCATGGAGCAGCTATAGAAGAAATGAGTACAGGTTGGAAAAACACATTCAAATCTGGTGTTTTAGATGATACAATTACAAGTGGTATAGAAGGTGCTTGGACTCCTAACCCTACAAAATGGGATGCAGATTATTTTGATGTACTTTTAAATTACGATTGGGAGTTAACTAAAAGTCCTGCTGGTGCTCATCAATGGAAGCCAAGTAATGCTGACGCAAAAAAAGCGCCTAAAGCTGGAGATGCAAATGCAACCCAAGATTTAATGATGACAACTGCAGATATGGCTCTAAAAATAGACCCAACTTATAGAAAAATCTCTGAACATTTTCATAAAGATCACAAAGCTTTTGAAGATGCCTTTGCTAGAGCTTGGTATAAATTAACACATAGAGATATGGGGCCTGTTGATCGTTATTTAGGGCCAGAGGTTCCTTCTGAAGAATTAATTTGGCAAGACCCAATTCCTAAAGTTAGCTATACTTTAAGTGATGCTGACGTAAAAACTTTAAAAAAGATGATTTCTGATAGTGATTTATCAGTATCTGAATTGGTAAAAACGGCTTGGTCTTCAGCTTCAACTTATAGAGGCTCAGATAAACGTGGAGGAGCAAATGGAGGCAGAATTAGACTAGAACCACAAAGAAGTTGGGCAGTAAATAACCCTAAAGAACTAAATAAAGTTTTATCAGTTTTAGAAGGAATTCAGAAAGATTTTAATGGTGAAATTTCTATGGCAGATTTGATTGTTTTAGGAGGAAATGTAGCTGTGGAAAATGCTGTGAAAAATGCTGGATATTCTATTGATGTTCCTTTTACGCAAGGAAGAGGAGATGCAACCCAAGAACAAACAGATTTAGAATCTTTTGGGTATTTAGAACCTTTAGCTGATGGTTTTAGAAATTATATGAATCCAAAATTAAATGTGGCTGATGAAAACTTATTAATTGATAGAGCCAATCTTTTAACACTGTCTATTCCAGAAATGACTGCACTTGTTGGTGGTTTAAGAGTTTTAGGAGCAAATTACAATGATTCAAAAAACGGAGTTTTTACTGATAAAAAAGATACTTTAAGCAATGATTTTTTTACAAATGTTTTAGATTTATCTATCACTTGGAAAGCTACAAATTCTGAAGAAAAAGAATTTATTGGAAGAAATAGAGCAACAGGAGCAATGAAATTTTCTGGAACTAGAGCTGATTTAATTTTTGGCTCTAATACAGAGTTAA
>JBGCFX010000176.1:0-3919 GCA_045110395.1 Polaribacter sp. | reverse complement strand
ACCCGGCATCGGGGCGGCTCGCGGCGAGGTGCCCGTCCAGTATGTCCAATACCGCGTCAAACTTTTCTCTGTATAGCTGGCGATTCTCGACCACGTGCTGTTCGTCATCCCAGGCGGCGATGCTTGCCAGCTGGTGGTGCATGGGCATGGCGCATCCGTGGTAGGTGCGATATAGCAAATAAGATTTAATTAGCCGTGCATCACCAGCGACAAAACCGGAACGCATACCGGGTAAGTTAGAGCGTTTTGATAAAATAATTCAATCTGCAATGAAACAATCTTTAAAATTTACGTTGCCTAAATTAAATGTTCCTGTAAAATTTAATGAGTTTATCAATCAAAATTTTGAAGGAAAAATTTGTATTGCTCATTGTGAACCTTCTGACAAAAAATCTTTAAAATCAGTGATTCATCCATCAGAAAAAACAACAATTTTAATTGGCCCTGAAGGCGATTTTTCTGTGGATGAAATAAAAAAAGCAATTACAAAAAAAATCGCGCCTATTTCTTTAGGAGAAAGTAGGTTAAGAACAGAAACTGCTGCTTTAGTTGCTGTAAACTTAGTCTCTTTTATCAATCAGTAAAAAAACGTACCTTAGCTTTAAAATGCTAAAGTGTGACTGTTAAAGATATTTTCAATCTCTTCTTACTAATTAGTGCTTTGCACGGTTTTTTGTTTTGCACAGTAATGCTTTTTTCTAGATTCAGAAAAGAAAAGAGTATGATTTTTATCAATTTACTGGTACTATCCATTTCTTTAAACAACATACAATCTTGGATTATTGCCAAAGATTTTTTTATAGAATATTTCTTTTTAGATTATGTACATATTCCTTGGCATTTTTTAATTGCACCTTTTTTCTATATGTTTCTAATCTACTATTTAGAGATAGAAAAAAAGAGTAAAAACGTTTTAAAAATTATATTACCAATATTCTTCACTATTATTAGTATCAGAATTGGTTTTGTCTCTTTTTTTAGTGATACAAATACTACTGATATTGCTCATCTTTTTGAAAAATATACTTCTTTCGAAGAAATTTTTAGTCTAATTGTTTCTCTATTAATTTTTAGTTATGCTTTTAAAATACTCACCAAAAAAGAAAAATTATTTACTAAAATATTATCTTTTGATAATTTAAAATGGATTTATACTTGTTTTAAAATTGGTTTATTTACTTATATCTTTTGGATTGTTGCACTAGCGATTACTGTTGCTTTAAACTTTAAAGAATTTATTTACTCTTATTACCCATTAAGAATTTTTACAACAATTTTAATTTATTGGTTAGGCTACCAAGCCATTATGCAATTGCGTTTATTAAAAGAGCGAAAAAACTTACGTAAAAAGCTAAATTTCCCATCACATAATATGGTAGAAATATTAATTGATAAAGGAAAAGATGCTGAGAAAAAAGAATTGTTTGATAAAATTGAGACCTTAATTATAGAAAAAAAGTTATTTACAGAACCCAAATTAAGTGCAGAATTTTTAGCGAATGAAGTAGATGTGAATGCAAATAAATTATCAAATTGTATTAAGCATTTTTCTGATAGAAACTTTAACGATTACATTAATGAGTTTAGAGTTTCATTTGCAAAAAAGTTATTGGTTGATGAAAATTATAAAAACTACACCATAACTGCTATGGGTTTAGAATCTGGTTTTAACTCTAAATCTTCTTTTTATTATACTTTTAAAAAACACACAGGCATTACACCATTAGCATATCAAAAATCTACCAATAATTAAGGTTTTTAAGATTCAAACTTTTTATGTTTGGTGAAGCAATCTGTATTTTTATTTCCTTTGTAACCTTATAAAATTAGTCCCAAATCTCACAAATCAGTCCCAAATCTCACTTTTAATGAAATTTGGGACTCTTGTTTTTTTATTGATTTCTAATTTTGGTTAAGAAACCTTAAAATAAATCAATTATGAAAAAACACATTTTATTACTTGCACTATTGAGTTCTTTTTTGACAAACTCACAAGAAGAAGAAAAAGTAAGTTTAAAACAAAATGAGTTTAAAGTAAATGCAGCTTATCTTATTGCTGGTTTTCCAGAGTTTACTTATGAAAAAAGATTGAATAATGAAGCTTCTTTAGGTATAACTTTAGGTTTTTCTATAAACAATAATAATGGTAATGAAGAAAACAATAATGCCTACAGTTTTAGTGTAATCCCATACTACAGAATATATTTTGGTGAAAAACCAAGCGCAGGTTTTTTTATTGATGGAAATTTAGCTCTATACTCTCAAAAACAACGAAAAGGAGATTTTTTCTCTAATGCCAAAGAAGGAGGCACAGGTTTGGGTATAGGTTTTAATGTTGGTAAAAAATATACTACAAAAAAAGGTTGGGTTGGCGAACTTTCTATGGGAATTACAAGAACGCTTATTAATGCAGATAAAATAGATTTAATATACCCAAGAGCAGGAATTATAATTGGTAAAGTATTTTAGTTATGAGAAATATAATATATTTTTTATTGATACCTTTTTTATTTAGCTGTTCAGATAGTTATAATAAAGAAACAAGTGATATTAAAACTAAAACAATTATTAGAGGAAATGTCTCTGACTTTACAAGAGGTTTCCCTGTAGAAAACTTTAAAATAGTTTTTAATAGATATTGGGATGGCTGGAGTGTTGTACAATATGCGCAACATTCTGAATTTATTGATTCTGTTAGAACCGATCTTAATGGAAATTATGAAATAATTTTTGATTACATTAAAGACGAAAAATATGGCTTTAAAAAACAATACTATGGTTCACCATATTATACTGATTTTATTAATGGAAGTAAAATTATTGCTGGTGAAGAAAATACACAAGATATTGATGCTTGGTACCCAACAATTCTGAAGTTAAATGTTAAAGTTAGAAATAATGATTACCCTCACTTAAGAATAAGTAATTCTCTTGCAGATAATAACTATAGTTCTATTGGTCCAGTTGCAAGTTTTTATAAAAGAGATGTAGATTCTATTGTTTATTTAAAGTCTAAGCCTAATTCTAATATTAAATTAAAATTTTATTATTCTACTGGGAATTCGAATAGTGATTTTCATAGTAAAGACACAATGCTTAGAACCTCATTATTAGATACAATAAACTTATCATATATAATAGATTGTAATACTTTTTAAAATATCTGTATAATGAAAAACAAAATCTACATCTTATCTATTCTAATATTATTTCAAAGCTGCTATACTTACAAAGAATTTGATGTAAAAGATTTTGAAAAAATAAAACCTAAAAAGGTTCAAATTGAATTAAAAGATTCAAAAACATATAAAGGAAAAATTACTAAATATCAAAATGATAAAATCATTTTAACGAACTCTAAAAAATCTATTGAAATTCCGATTTTACAGATTAAAACAATAAAAAAAAGAAATAGCAATTTTTTAAAGAATACATTAATTGCAGTAGTATCAACTTATTTAGTAACGATACTTTTAGATGCTTTATTAAGTTCTTTATTTAATAACGCTATTAAGGGTGGTTTTAAAGATTTTAAATTCCCAGCCTAATTTTTAGTAAACGACAGAAAAAAACATACATTTATAAACAATTTAAAATCAAGTATTTAAAAAATAAATAAATCCAGAATATCATAAATGAGTCCCAAATCTCACTTTTAATGAGATTTTGGGCTCTTAAAGTTATCAAATAAAATATTTTTATAATCTAATTTTTAAACCATACAAACCCTAAAACTAAATATTATGAAAAATCTATTTTTAAAAACAGTACTATTTATTTTTGCTCTAACATTATTTAACTGCGAAGGCAATAATATAAATACTAACGAATCTACAGGAAACGATACATTTTCTTGCCTCGTAAATGGAAAACTTTACACACCTTCTGCTGGGACAAGTATTAATGGTGGAGATATTAG
>JBGCFX010000175.1:0-3177 GCA_045110395.1 Polaribacter sp. | reverse complement strand
CTATTGAAGAAGCTCTTGAAAAAAGTTATAAAAGTATTCATAAAATCAATTTTGATAAAATGAATTATAGAAAAGATATTGGTTTCGATTTAGTCTAAATCGAACCACTATCTAGCTTTATCTAGCGTAAAGGAAAATTCTGAACCTTCAGAATAAGTGCTTTTAAGGAATATGTTTTCATGATGCGCCTCAATGATATGTTTTACGATAGATAACCCTAAACCAGATCCACCTTGTTCACGAGATCTGCTTTGGTCAACTCTATAAAAACGCTCAAATAAGCGTGGTAAATGTTCTTTTTTTATACTTTCTCCATTATCAATTATTTTAATGATAAGCTTTTGGTTTGTATATTCTTCTACTCCAAAAATGGTTGTTCCATTAGGTTTTCCATATTTAATGGAATTCACAACAAGATTAATTAATACCTGTTCAATTTTCTCAATATCACCTTTTACAAAAACAGGAAACTCATAAATTTTATCAAATATTAATGAAATATTACGCTTTTTAGCCTTCATTTCAAAAAGATCAAATACATTTTGAACAAGTTCTAAGATATTAAAAACCTGAATATTTAATTTTGTGCCCTCAGTTTCCAATTTAGTAATCATATCTAAATCTTTTATTACAGCCACAAGTCTTTCAACTCCTTTATTTGCTCTATCCAAATACTTCATTCGTATTTGTTTGTCGTTAACTGCACCTTCTAACAATGTCAAAATATATCCTTGTACAGTAAATAAAGGAGTTTTTAATTCGTGCGCCACATTTCCTAAAAAATCACGTCTAAAAGAATCTATTTCTGTTAAGTTTTTAATTTCTAAGCGCTTTCCTTCAACAAATTCTTGCATACTTTTGGAAAGCTCATCAATATCTGTAGTTGCAGATTCTCTCTTTAAGTCATCTACATTTAATATTGATACTTCTTTGTATAATTTTTTTAGGCGTCTATAAATAAAGTGTTCGGCTCTATATTGAATTATGAAAAAAGAAATTATAAAAAGAAGAATTCCAGAAATTATAATAGTACTTAATCCAAGATGCTCACTAATAACAAAATAAGAAATTACAGTAATAGCAACAGAAAGTAATGTTAAATAAATGGCAGACCATAGTGCATAAGAATATGTTTTTTTTAGTTTCAAAAATTTTTAGTTTTTATTAATCCGTGTCTAATAAAACAAACTTATATCCCACACCTTTAACAGTTTTAAAGTGATTATCTCCAATTTTTTCTCTTAACTTTCTAATATGTACATCAATAGTTCTGCCACCAACAACTACTTCATTGCCCCAAACAGTGTCTAAAATCACTTCTCTCTTAAAAACTTTTCCAGGTTTAGAGGTTAATAGAGAAAACAGCTCAAACTCTTTTCTAGGCAAAGCAATCTTTTTTCCAGCCTTATAAACTACATATTCATCTCTATCAATAATGATATCTCCTAGTGTTAGAGATTCTTTGGTTTCTGTATTAGTCTTTAATCTGCGTAATAAAGATTTTATTTTACTGACTAAAACTTTTGGTTTTATTGGTTTTGTAATATAATCATCGGCACCAGCTTCAAAACCAGCAACCTGAGAATAATCTTCTCCTCTTGCAGTTAAAAAAGCGATAATTACGTTTTCCAACGATTTTATATTTCTAATTTTTTTTTTTTTTTCTATACCATCCATTTCTGTCATCATAATATCCAATAAGATCAGATGCGGAATATGCTTTTTAGCAGCTTTAACAGCTTTTAAACCATTTTCTGCTGTAAAAACCTGATAACCTTCACTTTTTAAATTATAACTAATAATTTCTAAAATGTCTGGTTCATCATCAACAAGTAAAATTTTAATATCTTTTTTATTCATATTTTCTTAATGGTTGGTATCAAAAATAATGATAAATATAATAAAATAGCAAATTCTTAACAATCATTTAATGTTACTGCCTAATTGTTAATGTTAAGAACTTAACTATAAGTTAATCTCACTAAATACCAGTTAGTTGATAATATTTTTATAAATTTAAACCCTAAATTCAAATCAATTATAACATGAAAAAAAATTACATTTTAACTTTATTATTGGCTTTTGGTGTAAGCTTAACTTCTTTTGGACAAACAACCGTTTTTTCAGAATCTTTTGAAACAGGAAATTCTGGAGCAGCTTCAGAAACTTGTAATGATAACTCTGGAGATTTTTTTACAAGAACAGATGGATCAGATATAAGTTCTGCTTACCAAGTTTCTGGTCAAGATGGCAATTTTTTCTTTGCAGCTATGGATACTGATGGGGCTCCATGTACAATGGCAACACAAACATTAATGTTTAATGATATAGATATATCTACTAAAACTGATCTTACATTAGCTGTATTACTAGCAGAAGACCAACCTTCAGATGGTAAATTTGATTGGGATGGTGGAGATCTTTTTTATATTGAAGTAGATTATGACAACTCTGGGACTTTTACCAAAGTTTTACAGTTTGCAACAACAGCAGATTCTGGGTTTAATGTATCTTCACCTATGCAAGATACGGATTTTGATGGTATTGGTGATGGTCAAGCTTTAAACGATGTGTTTTCAGAATTCACGATAGGCTTAGGTACAGGAAATACAATAGATATTAGATTAGTTTTTGATGGCTTAGGAGCTGGTGATGAAGATATTGCCATAGATAATATTCGAGTTATTGATGGTTTTGTAGCTGCACCTTCTTTATCTATATCTGGTGTTACTCAAAATCAAATTTTTCATCCAGCAACTACAGAGGTTATGGTTAATTTAAATACTTCTAATTTTACAATATCTGGAGACAATGGTTCTAATATGAGCGATAATTCTGGAGATGGTTACATAGTATCTAATCTAGAGGTAGTAGGTGAAGGAGCAGAAAGTGCAAATATATTTACTTCTACACCTCCTGCAATAGAGGTAATTGCTGGTAAAAGTTATATTGTAACAGTTGAATTGGTAGATAATTCAGGGGCATCTTTAAACCCAAAAGTAGAACAAAGTGTTTCGTTTAGTGTTGGTACTTTTATAGATGTTACAGATTTAGCAGCGTTAAGAGTTGGTACAGAAGGTCTGTTTTATAAAATTACTGGTGAAGTAATTGTTACCTATACATCTACTAACAGAAATCAAAAATACGTACAAGATGCTAGTGGTGCAGTTTTAATTG
>JBGCFX010000174.1:0-16681 GCA_045110395.1 Polaribacter sp. | reverse complement strand
AACACGAGAACTTACTGTTTCATTTTTAAATTCGTTAGAAAAACGACCTGCAATATTATAATTTAATTGATTGTTAAAATCCTTTTTATAAATAGTACTAAAACGAAATAACCCAGTATTTGTAGTTTGATTGGTAATGTTGTCTACAAAATCATCAGGTGTACTTGGGTCTATAAAATTTTTATCAGAAATATTTCTCTGTCCATTACTGTTACCAGACCAAATTAAAAAAGCAGATAAATCTAATTTTTTGTTAGGTGAATAACTAAAGTTTAGTGCCGATAATTTTGTTTCTATTCTGTTTGCATTTCTTGCACTTACATTTAAAAACCCAATCCCAGCATCTGCAATGTTAATATTTGTTCCATTAGAAGGACTTTGACTTCTAAAACCACCACCAAAGCTTCTTAAATCTCTTCTACTTAGTACAACATCTCCTAAATTATTAACATCTCCAATAACATTAATAGTGAATTTAGGTGTATAATAAAATAATTTTGGCTGAAAAAGATACAAACCTGTATCTGGAGAATTTCCAACCCCTGCTGTAATGTCTCCAAACCAAAAGTTCTTTTTACCTTCTTTTAGTTTAATGTTCATTGCAACTCTATCTTGGTTATTTTGAACACCACTTAATTGACCAACATCACCATAATTTCTTAAAACCTGTATTTTATCTACAGCATTAGAAGGAATATTTTTTAAAGCCAATTTTGTGTCTCCACTAAAAAAGTCTTTACCATCAATTGTGATTTTTTCTACAACCTTACCTTCTACTTCTATTTGACCAGCATCATTAATTTCTACACCAGGTAATTTTTTTACAATGTCTTCTAGTTTTCTTTCTGTTCCGTTTTGAAAAGAATCTGCATTATAAATAATAGTATCTCCTTTAACAACTACAGGCATTTTAGAGACAATTTCTATACCATCTAACTCATTATCTTCGAACATTGTAAAATTCTTTACAATGTCTTTTGTACCTGTTTTTACAATCTCTTCAATAGTTTTAAAACCTATATAGCTTATCTTAATATTGTATTCTTTATTGGCTTTTAAATCTAACTTATAGTTTCCTTTTGAGTCTGAAAAACCATAAGAGGCTATTGTTTTCGCGACATTGTCTATAGCAATTACGTTTGCCATTTCTAAGGGTGCTCCTATAGAATCTTTAACAACTCCTGAGAAGTTAATTTGGGCAGTAGTAGCCCCAGCCATTAAAAAAATGGCAACTAGTAATAATTTTTTCATTGTGTGTGTTTGATTTAGTTGGAATGGTTTTTTAGATTAGAATCTTCTACCACTACCTCTTCTTCTATTTTGAAAACGTTCTTTTAATTCTTGAGATTTTACCATCATAACTTCATTAAATTCTTCTCTAGTAACTACTTCTCCTTTTTTAGGTTCTTTTATTTCTATAACCTCATCTGTGTTTAAGGCTACTTCTGTACATAACATTGTTGTTCTACCAGCATTTATTTCTAAAATTAAACCAGGTAAACCCCAATAATCTGCAGGCCCTGCACTAACTGGTATTTGAGGTGTATACCAAGCAGTTACAATTGTAGTTTTTATGTCCTCTTTTTTATTTTCTTTTGTTTTGGTAGAATCTTTCTTTTTACCTCCTCTTCTACTAAATATACTTCCCCAATCTATAGATTTATCAATTTTAACATAGGTAGCTTTGTAACAAGTAAATTGGCCTACTTTCTTAGTTTCTGTACCTAATTGCCATTTTGGTTGCTCCATAGCTTCTTTAATCAAGAAGCGTTTGCTAAATTGCTCCTTATCTTCAATCATTGTTTTATCTTTTAAGTTTTTGTAGATAGAACCCTGTCCATTGCTTCTACCCCAACTTGGTCCAGAAGCTCCTCCAGGTGCTTCTAGAGAAACATTTTCTTTAAAAGAAGATTCTGTTTTATTAAAGCTTAAGGTATATGTTTTTTCTAGAAAGTTTTTAAAACGAGCCATCATTTGTTTTTTCTGTTGCTCAGACATTTTGTTGCCAAACCTACTCATATCCATTGTTGTTTTAGACATATAAGTAGCTTTACCTTGAAAACTTTTTTGAGCAAAAGTAACAACCGTAAATAATGTTAATAAAAAAGTAGCTAATGATTTCATAATTTTTTGTTTAATTTTTGTCAAAAATAGTGTTAAATACTATTGCTTAGACTTAAAAAAAACTTAAAAGTTTAATCTTGTAAAAAAAAATGTAAGCAAAAAACTATTTTTATTAATTACCGCTAAATTTAACATTAACTCCATTACCCATATCTACACCTTTTCTACTTTTAAATTTCTCTAACATTTCTTTCGATTTTTGGTTTCGAATTTCAGTAAATTCTTTTTGAGAAACTACTTTTCCTTTTTTAGGCTCCTCTATTTTAATACTTCCTGAGGTGTCTAAAACTATTTCTGTACATACTATAGTATTTGTACCATCATTAATTTCTAAAATTAAACCTGGTAAACCTTGGTAGTTTTTCGGACCATTGCTAACAGGTACTTGAGGTGTATACCAAGCAGTTGTTACTATTGTTTTTTTCTCAACGACTTCTTTGGTTTCACCATTTACAAAAGATATTTTTTTATTATCTACTTCTTTAGAATAAGTAGCTTTATAACAAGTATATTTACCAATATTTTTTGTTTCTGAAGACATTTCCCATTTATGTTCTGGCAACTTATCTTTCACTAAAAAACGTTTACCTTGTATTTCTGTTTGGTTTACATATCTTTTTTCTTTGGTATTTTTATAATACACACTTCCATTTCCTGGACCTCCAAAAGACAAAAAAGTAACACTTCCTGCACTTGGCTTTGGCGCTGCTAAATTTACTTCTTCTTTATAAGATGATGCATATTTATTAAAGTCTAGAATAAATGTTTTTTGATTCATTTTACTCATTCTAGCTTTTATTTTATCCATCATATCATCACTCATTTGGTCGTTTTTGCCACCACCAATTTTAAAATTAGATTTTCTACTGGTTTTGTAAGTCGCTTTTCCTTGAAAATTTTGCGCAGTTAAAGAAAATGTAAATAAAACTGCAATTGCTGTAATAATTGATTTCATAATTTAGTTGTTTTCGTAATTTTTAGACATTCTAATTAATCCTTTTAATATTTTTCTTGATTTTTTTATAACAGAATCTATGTTTTTGGTTTCTCCTCCTACAGTTACAGATCCTTTAAACTTATTTTTAGATTCTTTTAAATCTAATTCAAAACTCAGCTCTATTTTTTCTTCTGCTTTATTTGTCTCGAAAATACTTTTAACATCTGTCCAATCTATAGATTCTAATTCTTTGATTGAATTTGATGAATATTTTAAAGAAGTAACTTTTGCATCTACATCCTTATAATATTCTACATCTGTTTTTGATTCTTGCCCATACATTAAGATGGATGTTATTAAAAGTAAAAACGATATTATTTTTTTCATATGGTTTGGTTTTAAATTCAACAATACAAAGATGCATAGTAAAAGCATATTTTAAGGTTAATGAATGTTAACGAGTGTTAACCAACTGATTTTATATTTTTTAGACCCTATATTTGCCTTATGAATACAAAAAAGCATCAATGGATTTTATACTTAATTACAATAACTATTGTAACTACCATTGCTATCCAATTTTATTGGAATTACAAAAATTACCAAGAAAACAAAAGGCAAGTAACCAATGATATTCAATTAAGTTTAGACAATGCTGTAGAAGAATATTATGCAACTTTAGCAAAAAGTAATTTTATAACTATTGTTGATGATGTAAAATTTACAGAAAATAATTCGAGAATAAATAATTTAAAAACAATTTTAAAAAATAAAAGAAAAGACAGTACTAAAAAACAAAAAGCGAGTATACAAATTACTGATTTTAAGATTACTTCTGATGAAAATATGACCCAAGAAAAAATAGATTCTATGATGAATTCTACCAAAGAATTTGTCACTAAATTTAATTTAAAACACGATACTGTTCATAAAAAAAGGAAAGTTTTCACTCAATTTACAACCAAAAAAAAGGGAATAACTTTAAATTCTGATGGGTCAAATAAAGAGATTCAGTTTTTTACAGGTAAAAAAGCTGCAGATAGTATAAAGTTAATATCCAATTTAAAACCTATTTTTATTTCGTTTTTAGATCAATCTGTAGCCTATGAAAAAATAGATTCTTTGATAGAAAATCAATTAAATCAGAAAAAAATCGACTTAAAAACAAGTTTTTTACACTTTAAAAAAGACACGCTTTTTCACCAAACAAAAGACAGTATTGTAAATACAGATTTTTCTATCGTAAAATCAAAATCTACTTTTGTTAGAGATGGAGAAATTTTTAAATTACATTATAGCAACCCCAATTTCGAAGCTTTAAAAAGAAGTTCTACAGGTATTTTATTGTCCTTATTATTATCTCTTGCAGTAATTTTGAGTTTGTTTTATATGCTAAAAATCATCAACCAACAAAAAGAATTGGCAACCATTAAAAACGATTTAATTAGCAATATAACTCACGAATTTAAAACCCCAATTGCAACTGTTTCTACTGCTATAGAAGCTATTGAAAATTTTGATGTTTTAGAGGATAAAGAAAAGACCAAAAAATATCTTTCTTTATCTTCTTTACAGTTAAAAAAACTGCATCAAATGGTAGAAAAATTATTAGAAACTGCTACTTTAGATAGTGAACAACTCATCTTAAAAAAAGAAAAAATAGATATTGTAGAAATTATTGATAGGATTGTGCAGAAACATCAAGTTTTTAAATCTGATAAAGAAATTAATTTTACTTCTAATATAAAACCTATGTATTTGAATGTAGATGTTTTTCATTTTGAAAATTGTATTTCTAACTTGATAGATAATGCTATAAAATATGGTGGAAATCATATAGAAATTAATATTAATTCTATTTTAAATTCTGTAGAAATTTCTGTGGCTGATGATGGAAATGGGATAGAAAAAAGCCAACAAGAAAAGATTTTTGACAAGTTTTACAGAGTACCAAAAGGAAACACCCATAATGTAAAAGGCTTTGGAATTGGGTTGTATTATTGTAAAAAAATAATAGAAAAACATTTGGGTAACATCAGTTTATCATCATCAAAAAATAGTACTATCTTTAAAATAAATTTGCCAAATGTCTAAAATAAAAGTGCTTTTAGCTGAAGATGAAGCTAGTTTAGGAATGATTGTAAAAGAGAGTTTAGAATCTAGAAATTTTACTGTTTTCTTAGCTGAAAATGGTGAAGAAGCACTTACTTTATATCAATCTGAAAAACCAGATATTTTGGTTTTAGACGTAATGATGCCCTTAAAAGATGGCTTTACTTTGGCAAAAGAAATACGGTTAGAAAATAAAGCAATTCCGATTATTTTTTTAACAGCAAAATCGCAAACAAGTGATGTTTTAGAGGGTTTTAAGCATGGAGGAAATGATTATTTAAAGAAACCCTTTTCTATGGAAGAGTTAATTGTTCGTATAAAATCGCTACTAAACAGAGTTGCTTTAAAACCTAATAATGAAAGCATTAAAATAGGTGAATATGTTTTTAATTCGACAAAGCAAACGTTACTTTTTAATAATGAAGAACAACAATTAACACACAGAGAAACACAATTATTATTGCATCTTTTTGAAAAGAAAAACGAAGTTTTAGATCGAACTTTTATTTTAAACAAATTGTGGGGTAATGACGATTTTTTCAATGCAAGAAGTATGGATGTTTTTATAAGTAAACTTCGAAAAAAATTAAAAAAGGACGCTAACATTCAAATTATAAATATTAGAGGTTTTGGATATAAATTGATTTGTTAAGGCTAACTTATTTATAATTTTCACTACCTTTAGCATCCCTTTTTAATCTTTTAGAATTTAAAAATATGCACGTTGCAATTGCAGGAAATATTGGTGCTGGTAAAACCACACTAACCAAGTTATTAGCTAGACACTACAAATGGAAACCTCATTATGAATCTGTAGATGAAAACCCTTATTTAGATGATTTTTACACAGAAATGGAACGTTGGTCTTTTAACTTACAAGTTTATTTTTTAAACAGTCGTTTTCGTCAGATTTTAGAACTCAGAGAAACTGGTAAAAATATTATACAAGATAGAACCATTTATGAAGATGCTCATATTTTTGCACCTAACTTACATGCAATGGGTTTAATGACAAATAGAGATTACAGCAATTATAGTTCTTTATTTGAGTTGATGGAAAACTTGGTAAAACCACCAGATTTATTAATTTATTTACGTGCAGATATTTCTACTTTGGTTGGGCAAATTCACAAACGTGGCAGAGATTATGAAAACTCTATCAGTATCGATTATTTAAGCAGATTAAATGAACGTTATGAAGCGTGGATTTCTAAATATACCAAAGGAAAACTTTTAATTATAGATGTAGACAACCTTAATTTTGTAGACAACCAAGAAGATTTAGGATATATTATAGATAGAATAGATTCTCAAATAAATGGACTTTTCTAAGAAAGAAATTTGATATTTAGATTCCAGTTTTCACAGGAATGACAATTTTTGTATGAAATACGAGAAAAATTCTCGTGAAACTATTTTTAATTAAAAGAGACCGCAAAAAGCGGTCTCTTTCTTTTTGTGAAATAAATCACTATTGATAAATTGTCCCCCAACTCATTATCAATTCCTTGCAAGAATTTAGTTTATTATTTCAATTTTATTATTTACTATTTCTTTTATTGGCAATACTATTTTTCCTTTTTCTGTTGTTAAAACTGCACAAATATTATCTATAGAATCAACAACTCCTTCTATATCGTTTATGATAACTTTATCTCCTAGTTGTAAATTTTTCTTAGAGTAATAACCAAATAATAATCGTTGAATTACATCTCTAGACCCTAAGCCAAAAGCTATTGTAAAAGAAGCTAAAATTGCACCTAAAATTATTGATAAATTATTAGTTATTAAATCTGTATTAACACCTGCTTGATTTAAAGCAGTTACACTTACTACAATTGCAATTAAATAAAAAGCAATATTACCTACTAAATTACCACCTGTTAAATCTAAAGATTTAAACATCGCATTTAATGCTTTTTTTACAATATTTGCAACGTAAATACCCACAGCAAAAATAACAAGTGCACTAATTAATTTTGGTAAATATGCTATTAAATTCCCTAACTGTTCAGAAACCATTCTAAGTCCTAACAATTCTGCTCCTACAATAATAAATAATAGTATTAAAACCCACTTTATTGTTGTAATGATAATTTTTGTAGGTTGAATTTTTATAGAAGATTCTCCAAAAATTTCGTCAACATTTAATTTTTCTGGCAAACTATCTATGTTTGTAAAACCAAGAGCTTTTTTTATAATAACCAAGATAAGTTTTATGAGTAACCAACCAATAATTAAAAACCCAACTCCTTTTAATAATTGAGGTAAAAAAGCCACAAAACTAATCCAAAGATTCTGTAAAAAACTAAAATCTAAATCAGATTGTAAAGAAATAAGTAAATATTTAGTTATCATTATTTTAGTTTTTGTTGTTCGGTTTTCGAGAAGTATTGCCTAATAAATCTCCAATTGTATTTGGGTATTTTACTAAAAATAAATCAGCGACATCTAAGGTAAGTTTAATCATACCAATATCGCTTAAAACTTTTTTCTTGAGAACATCAGGCACTGTGTGATGATGTATAATTCTCTTAAAAGGATTTTTCATAATTACAACTCTTCATACGTTCTTACAACTCGCTGTTTTGCTCTTTTTATTCGCATTTTAACAGCACTTTCTCCAACTTCTAAAACTTGTTGAATCTCTTTAATACTCATATCATCTCGATATTTCATTAACAGAATCATTTTGTCTGCTGGGTCAATTAAAGCTAATGCTTTCGCCAGTTTTTCTGATTTCAACTCAAATAAAGTTGCATCTTCTACTTCTTGCGAAAAATCATCATCTTTTATATTATCTGTAACAACCGTAACTTTTTCTTTCTTTTTGTGGGCATTTCTTTGCACATAATTTACACAGAAATTATAGGTGAAAGAATACAACCACGTAGAAAACTTAGAGTTACCTTTAAAGGTCTTTAATTTTACAAATAACCTGATAAAAACATCATGTGTTAAATCTTCTGCTTCTTCCTTACTTTTGGAAAAACCATAGCACTTGTTGTAAACAACTTTAGAAAATCTATCATATAAAATAGCAAATAATTGTGAGTTATTTGTTTCTGCTATTTTAAAGACTAAATCTTCGTCACTTAAAGTTTTAACATAAATTGTTTTCAATTCAGTTATTGTTTTGACACAAATTAACTTGATAAGTCACAATTAAAATAAAAAAAAAGTTTAGCTGTCATTTTAAATCGGTGAATGGTAAAAAAGAAGCTTTTATTTTTTTTTGAAACTTTTTGTAACATAAACTTAAATTCTTACGTATAATAAAATGTAGCAATACATGAATCCTTTAAAAAGTCATAGAATTTAGATGAGACAACTTAAAATTACCAAGCAGGTTACCAATAGAGAAACTGCATCGTTAGACAAATATTTACAAGAAATAGGAAAAGTAGATTTAATTACTGCAGATGAAGAAGTAGAATTGGCTCAGTTGATTAAAGCTGGAGACCAAAGAGCTTTAGAAAAATTAACAAAAGCGAATTTACGTTTTGTTGTTTCTGTAGCAAAACAATATCAAAATCAAGGTTTAACCTTACCAGATTTAATTAATGAAGGTAATTTAGGTTTAATTAAAGTTGCAAAACGTTTTGATGAAACTCGTGGTTTTAAATTCATATCATATGCAGTTTGGTGGATTCGTCAATCTATCTTACAAGCATTAGCAGAACAATCTAGAATTGTACGTTTACCGTTAAATAAAATTGGTTCTATCAATAAAATTAACAAAATGTACGCTTTCTTAGAGCAAGAAAACGAACGTCCACCAAGTGCAGAAGAAATAGCTAAGAAATTAGATATGACTGTAAATGATGTAAAAGAATCTATGAAGAATTCTGGACGTCACGTATCTATGGATGCTCCTTTAATTGAAGGTGAAGATTCTAATTTATACGACGTATTAAACTCTGGTGAGTCTCCAAACCCAGACAGAGTTTTATTACACGAGTCCTTAAGAATAGAAATTAACAGAGCATTAGAAACGTTAACTCCTAGAGAAGCAGACGTTGTAAAATTATATTTTGGTTTGGGTGAACACCAACCAATGACTTTAGAAGAAATTGGAGAAACTTTCGATTTAACTAGAGAACGTGTTCGTCAAATTAAAGAAAAAGCAATTAGAAGATTAAAACATACTTCTAGGTCTAAAATCTTAATGACATATCTAGGTTAGTCATTTTGTAAATATCTTATTAAAAACTCTCGAATTAATTTCGAGAGTTTTCTTTTTTATATCATTATTTTTGTTGAAACAAACTACACAACATATAAAATGAGTAATTTACTTGCACCTTCAATTTTAGCAGCAGATTTTGCGAACTTACAAAGAGATATAGAAATGGTAAATAATAGTGAAGCAGATTGGTTTCATATAGATATTATGGATGGCGTTTTTGTACCCAACATTTCTTTTGGAATGCCAGTTTTAAAAGCTATTGCAAAACACGCAAAAAAAACAATTGATGTGCATTTAATGATTGTAAATCCAGATCAATACATACAAACTTTTGCAGATTTAGGTGCAGATATTCTAACTGTACATTATGAAGCTTGTACACATTTACACAGAACAATACAAGCTATAAAAGCATCTGGTATGAAAGCTGGAGTTGCTCTTAACCCACACACACCAATTGCAGTTCTAGAAGATAGTATTATAGATTTAGACTTAGTTTGTATTATGAGTGTAAATCCTGGTTTTGGTGGTCAATCATTTATCGAAAACACCTATAAAAAAGTAAGTCAACTAAAACATTTAATAGAGTTTTCTAATTCAAGTTGTCAAATAGAAATTGATGGTGGAGTTACAAACCAAAACGCAAATAAATTAATAGAAGCTGGAGCCAATGTCTTAGTTGCTGGTAGTTATGTTTTTGGGGCTGAAAATCCAACAGAAACGATTGCAGATTTAAAAAATACAATTGCATAATTGTATGCAGTTGTAGACATAGAAACCACAGGAAATAGCTATAAAGGTCAGAAAATAACAGAGATTTCTGTGTTGGTTTTTGATGGAAAAACAATTGTAAATGAATTTACTTCGCTTGTAAATCCTGAACAAAATATCCCTCCATTTATTACAAATCTAACTGGTATTACAAATGCTATGGTTAGAAATGCACCCAAATTTTATGAAGTTGCACAAAAAGTTGAAGAAATTACCAAAGGTTTAATTTTTGTAGCTCACAATGTAAATTTCGACTACAACATTATTAAAGACGAATTTAAAAGTTTAGGTTTCGATTGGAAACGTAAAAAGCTGTGTACAGTTCGTTTAACCAGAAAAATAGTTCCTGGTTTGCCTTCTTATAGTTTGGGTAATATTTGCTCTGGAGAAAATATCCCAATAAATGGAAGACACAGAGCAAAAGGAGATGCAGAAGCTACAGTAGAATTATTTAAAAGATTGATAGAAAGAGACAATAATTTTACGATTAATTCTTTCTTAAACCCAAAATCGAGACAAGCTACTTTACCTCCGCTTTTAGACAAAGAAGTAGTTGATAATTTACCTGAAACTTTTGGAGTTTACTATTTTAAAAATTTAGCCAAAGAAATTATATATGTTGGCAAAGCCAATAATATAAAGCAAAGAGTTATCAGTCATTTTTATGATAGAAAGAAAAAAGAGCAAACAATGTGCTTAGAAACTGCAGATATTTCTTATGTAAAAACTGGGAACGAATTATTAGCTCTTTTATATGAATCTGCAGAAATAAAACACATTTATCCAAAATTTAACAGAGCACAAAGAAGAGCAGGAGAAGCTGTTGGTTTGTTTTCTTATGAAGACCAAAAAGGAATTATTCATTTAGCTTATAACAGATTAAAATTAGCACCAAATGCTATGATGAAATATTATTCTGTGGCAGAATGTAGAAATCATCTAGAATATTTGTGCAAAGAATTTGAATTATGCCCAAAATATTGTCATTTACAAACAAACGTTTCTAGTTGTTTTCATTATCAACTAAAAGAATGTAAAGGTATTTGTTGCGATAAAGAATCTGTAGAAGATTATAATATTCGTGTTAGAAAAGCAATAAAATCTGTAGGAATTGGCGCAGAAAATTTAGTGATTAAAGAAAAAGGAAGAACTAAAAACGAGGTAGGTTTTGCACTCATTTTAGACGGAATTTACAAAGGTTTTGGTTATGTAGATTTTAACCAATCTAAACAATTAGAAAATCCAGAAGATTATCAGTTTTTTGTAGAACCTAAAAAAGATAATAGAGATGTGCAGAGAATATTGTCATCTTATTTAAAGAAAAAAGAGAAATTAAAAGCAGTAGAAAATGGAGAAATCAGCATATAAAATTAATATTATTGGTGCAGGAACTAGTGGTTTAATTGCGGCTCAAATTTTAGAAAATTATGGATATCATCCAACAATTATAGAAGCTTCTGATTCTGTTGGTGGTCGAGTAAAATCAGATATTGAAAAAGGCTATACATTAGATCACGGTTTTCAAGTTTTATTAACTTCTTATCCTGCAGCTCAAAAATATTTAGAATATTCTAAATTAGATTTACAAGAATTTTTACCAGGAGCCACCATTTTTAAAAACGGAAAACAGCAAACTATTGGAGATCCTTTAAGAAACCTTTCACTTCTATTCCCTACTTTAATTTCTTCAATTGGTACTTTTTCTGATAAAATAAAAATCTTAAAATTAAATTCACTTTTAAAGAAAAAGAAAATTACTGACATTTTTACTTCGGATGAAAAAACAACACTTACTTATTTGCAAGATTTTGGTTTTTCATCAGAAATTATAAATGATTTTTTTAAACCTTTTTTTAGCGGTATTTTTCTTGAAAACAAACTAGAAACCTCTAGTAGAATGTTTGAGTTTGTGTATAAAATGTTTGGTGATGGTTTGGCTGTGTTACCCAAAAATGGAATTCAAGAAATACCAAATCAATTAAAAAACAAATTAAAAAATACGAGTTTTATATTTAATTCACCAGTAAAAGAAGTAAAAGACAATAGTATTCTTTTAGAAAATGGAGAAGATTTAAAAAGCCATATTACCATTATTGCTACTGATGCAAGTTCTTTGGTTGCCAATTTAAAAAATCAAGAAACAGATTGGAAAAGTTGCGATACTTTGTATTTTGAAACCAATACTAGAATTATTAAAAAACCATTAATTGGCTTAATTGCTGATGAAGATTCGTTAATTAATAACATATTTTATCATACAAGTTTACAAACAGCAACTAAGAATGATAAAGAATTATTGTCTGTAACTGTAGTAAAAAATCATAATTTAAAAGATTTAGATTTAGTTTTAAAAGTTACAGAAGATTTAAAAATACTTTGTGGTATAGATGTTAAAAAATTTATCAAACACTATAAAATTAAAAAAGCATTACCCCAATTAACCAATCTTCAGTATGAAATTTCTAGCACAGAAACCAAATTAAAATCCACCATATTTTTAGCTGGAGATCAACTTTTAAACGGTTCTTTAAATGCAGCTATGATTTCTGGAGAAAGAGCAGCAATGGGAGTTATACAAACTTTAGAAGATGGTTTAATTGTAGATGAATTAACTTCTGAGTATTCTTAGTAATTACCAAAATTAAAATTTATTTTGAATTATACAAGGTTATTTATAACTTACCCTTAAAAAATCCGTTTTGAAAAAAGTAAATCCAGCATTGCCAGCATTGGAAATAAAAATAAATTTCTTTTTAAATTCTGGATTTACTTTTTATTCGTGACTCCAGCAGGATTCAAACCTGCAACCCTCAGAGCCGAAATCTGATATTCTATTCAGTTGAACTATGGAGCCTTTTTCAGATTATTACATCAAATTCTTTTTTACTAAAGTAGAAATCGTTTTCCCATCTGCTTGACCAGAAAGTTCTTTAGAAACCATTCCCATTACTTTTCCCATATCTTTCATACCTGATGCACCAACTTTAGCGATTGTTGCAATCACCACTTTTTCAATTTCTTCTTCAGATAATGCTTCAGGTAAAAATTGCTCTAAAACTGCAATTTCTGCCAATTCTGGGTCTGCTAAATCTTGTCTATTTTGTTTGATAAAAATAGCTGCACTATCTTTTCTTTGTTTTACTTGCTTCTGAATAATCTTTAATTCCTGTTCTTCTGTAATATCAGCCTGAACACCAGTTTCTGTTTTTGCTAATAAAAATGCAGATTTTACTGCTCTTAAAGCCTGTAAAGCAACTGTATCTTTTGCTTTCATTGCTTCTTTCATTTTATCCATTACTTGTTTTTGCAAACTCATTCTTTTCTATTTTAAATTAATTATTTCTTTGTCTTTTTTAGATATAAAACATTCTTGTTGTAATCTATAAATGCTTTTCCTTTTTGCAAAATATCTGCACCAATAATGCCATGTACTTCTTTGGCATTGTGTTGTGTTAAAGCAGTATTTACATGAGATAAATCAAACAATACCAAATGGCAATTTTTTGTTTTCCATTTACCAATTTTAAGCAAATTATTTTCAGATTGTTGGGTTTCCATATCTTGTGCTCCTGCACCAGCAGCTTTGGTTTCACTTTCTTCTGCTATTAGATTAAAATGCGCTATTAAATCTAAACCTACACAAGAGTTAGAAGCTCCTGTATCTAAAATAAAATGCCCTTTTACGTTATTAATATTCGCTTTTAATTCTAAATGATTAGTAGCAATTTGTTTTAATTTTATTTTGATGTATTTCTTCTTCTTTAAAATTTTTTCTAAACGTTTCATTGCCTATTAATTTCTGAATTTCAAAAATACGATTTATAAAAGTTAAAGAATACTAACGTTCTAAAATTTCTTTCAATTTTTGTTGATATACATCAAATTCTCTAATATTATGATGTGTGCCTCCATCAATTTCTATATGCCTGTTTTTTGTTGAAGTATTTAATTTTAATAACTCTTTAGAACCATTAAAAGAAGTTGTTTTATCTTCATTTCCATGAAAAATGGTAATTGGTGAAGTAACATTCGAAATATCATGATCCGTTCTAAATTTATATCGCAACAAAAAAGTTGGGGCAATTTTAGAATAACATTGTAATGCTTTTTTTAAGTTATAAAAAGGTGCTTCTAAAATGAGTTCTTTGGGGTTATTTTTAGAAGCTATTCTTGTGGCAAAAGTACATCCTAAAGAAAAACCATAAACAACAATATTTTCTTCTTTGTAGTCTTTTTTTAATTGATTGTAGACAGATAAAGCATCATTGTACATTTCTTTTTCATTAAAATCTCCAGTGCTTTTTCCGTAATTTCGATAGTCGAAAACCAACACTTCGTAATTGTATTTTAAAAAATACGAAACTCTATTGCCCCATCTTGTTAAGTTTCCTTTATTTCCATGGCAAAACAAAACAACTCCTTTTGGGTTTGGTAATTTAAAATGTAAGGCGTTTATTTCGCTATTATCATTGGTTTTTATAAAAACTTCTTCAAACTTATTTGTAAATTTATATTGATAATTTTTATCTAACTTTTTCCAATTTATAAATATAAATTTCTCTTGAAAAAAGTAAAAAAACACCATTCCAAAAATCAATAAAAAACTAATGGAAGCTAAAATTCTCTTCATCATTTTTTCTTACTTTTCTTCGTTCTTATAAAATCGATACTCGTTTTCTCTCTGTCAATTTCTAGTTCTTGATTAGACGTTAAAATCTCTCTTAACGTTTTATGATAGCTTTCAAAATTATGCAAATCTTTATGACCTCCACCAATAATTGGAAACAGTTTTGTTAAGTTGGGTTTCATCTTAGAAAGTCTAATACTTGACGCGAATTTTATCACTTTATCATTGGTACCATGAATTATTTTTATGGGACATTTTACGTATTTAATCCACTTATAAGTAGGCATAGAATAACGCATTACCAAGCCTAAAGGAATAAATGGCAAATACCTTTTTACATTTTTAGACATGCTAAAATATGGGCAAGCCAACACCAACATTTTTGGGTTGTTCATAGATGCAACTTTGGTCGCTAAACCTGTACCTAAAGAACGACCATACACAATAATATTTTCTTCTTTTACTACTTCTTTTAACTTATCATACACATATAAAGCATCATGTTTCATACTTTCTTGACTCATTTTACCTGTACTTTTTCCAAAACCTCTGTAATCTATCATTATTACATCATAATTGTGCAATGTAAAGTCTACTGCAAATTTCCCCCAGCCTTTTATACTCTTAGAATTTCCTTTTAAATAATAGACTAATCCTTTAGAGTTTTCTGCTTTAAAATGCAAACCATTTATAGTTACACCTTCTTTAATTTCTAAATTGTATTCTTTTACTTTCTGATTTTCGTATTGAAACTGAAAATCTTTGGGTAATTTTTCTGGATGAAATAAAAATCGTTCTTGAAAGAAATAAAGAACAATGCTAACAACAGCAACAATACATACAAAAATAAGAAGATAAGAAGTCCAATTCATTCAGTAGATTTAGTTTTACTAAACTACTGAAATTTAAGTTATAAAAAAACCAACTTTAACATCTTAAGAATTGACTTGCTTTTAATTATTTACTATTTTTAGTTTGTTTTAAAATAATGAATAATGCAAACTCCAAAAAGATTAGAACAGGCTTTAATAAAATTGTATAATGCTTATCATAATAATAGATTAAATCCTGAAGATTGTACAGCTTGTGCTGTTGGTAATATTTTAGACAATTATGATAGTTGGAAACATCTTTCTGATGAACATGGGTCTTTAAAATTGAGTTATGTTGGCAGAGTTCATCAAAATTTAGGTAGAAAATTTAACGGATATTCTCCTGAAGAAATCTTACAAATTGAAAAAGTGTTTTTAGAAGCTTGTGGTTTTAAAACGCCTTTATGCCATTATAATCCTAAACCTATAAACCCTACTTGTAAAGACAATTTATTTAACGGACTTTCTGCTGTTGTAGATGAGTTATGCAAATTAGATAACGTAAATAATGTTATGGATTACTCTAAACTTTTTGAACATAAAAATGGAACACCTATTTATCATTTAGAAACTTTTTTAGCCTAAAAAACCGATTCATTTCTGAATCGGTTTTAAATTTTATTTATGATACTGAAACAAGTTCAGCATTTCGCTTTGCTTATCCTCCAAAATCGTCAAAGCGTATATTTTCATCAGCAAGACCAAAATCTTCTCCCATTTTTTGAACTGCTTTGTTCATTAAAGGTGGCCCACAGAAGTATAATTCTAAATCTTCTGGAGATTCATGTAAACTTAAATAGTTATCTATTACACAATTGTGAATGAACCCGACAAAACCATCTCCAGCTTCATCTCCTATATCTTTCTTAGTTTTCCAGTTATCAGCTTCTAAAGGATCTGATAATGCAATGTAAAATTTAAAATTTGGAAAATCTTTTTCTAAAGCTCTAAAGTGTTCGATATAAAATAATTCTGCTTTAGAACGTCCTCCATACCAATAAGTCACTTTTCTACCTGTTTTTAAAGTTCTGAATAAATGATACAAGTGA
>JBGCFX010000173.1:0-6633 GCA_045110395.1 Polaribacter sp. | reverse complement strand
TAATTTGGTATCTAATTCCCAAGCGTTTGCAGCATCTATTTTATCTTGCAACTCTGCTTGTTGGTTCATTAGTTTTTCCATCTTATCTGCATCAGAATAAACCTCTTCCAAACCAAACATGTCATTAATTTTGTTGTATTCATCTAAAATTGCAACTGTTTCTGCAACCCCTTCTTTTACAACCTCTAAAACCGTTTTTTCTGGATCTAATTGTGGTTCTTGCTCTAAATAACCTACATTATAACCAGGAGAAAAAGTAACATCACCTTGAAAGTTCTTTTCTACACCTGCTATAATTTTTAGTAAAGTTGATTTTCCTGATCCATTTAAACCAAGAATACCAATTTTTGCACCGTAAAAGAAACTTAAATAAATATCTTTTAAAACTTGTTTTCCTGTAGATTGATAAGTTTTAGACAACTTATTCATTGAGAAAATTACTTTCTTATCATCACTCATTTTATATTGTTTTAATTTTATTATTTTGTAAAAAACAAATATCGTATTTATTTTATTTTTACTTTATTTTTTTGGCACAAAAAAACAGTATTCATAATTTTATAAATACTGTTCTAATTATGTTTTAGAATTTAGAACTTAATAGTATTCTAATTATTAATAATTATCTTTTGTGTTTTACTTCCTTTTAAAGTATTTATTTTAAGGAAATATACTCCTGACAAAGATTTTGAAATAGGAAGCTCTATATTCTGAATATTATTAAAATTTTGTTTTTTTACTTGGCGTCCAGTAATATTATATAATAAAATTTCTACATCAGAAACTGAAAACTCGTTTAAACGAATAAAAACTTTATTGTTTAACACAGGATTTGGATACACTTGCACATCAGTTAAATACTTAGTATCAATAGATAAGCTGTTAGAAGTTAAATTATCTGCTACAATTGAAAAATCTTGTTTTAATGAATTATGAAGTTGCCCTTTGTGAGTCACTTTTACTGAGTATATGCCTGCAGGAATATTATTTACTTCAATTTTTTCTACATTGTCTCTAAAGTTATCTCCTTTAGTTGCAGGATTTGTAAAAGAGGTGTTTTCTATAATCCATGGCATATAAGTGTTTCCATTACCAATTACTCTAATATCTAAATCATTTATAAGTCTTAAATCTGGTTGATCTGTGCCTAAAACAGCAATAGAAACTGGTGTTGCAGCAACATCTGTCCAAACCATAGTTAAGACTAAGGGTTTAGTGCCATCAACAGAAATTGTAAATTCATAATTTCCATTATTTGCAATTGATTCTTCTAAAATTAATGAAGTTGAATCACTATTGGTAATTGTTTCTGCAGATTTTTCTGCGTTTAAAAGTCCCCAACCATTTCCAAAATCTGGCCCTGGATTTGCACCAACCTCATCTGTATTATTTATTACTAAAGCTTTTGCTGTAGCAGATTTCATATAAACTGCATTTTTATTATGATAATGCTCTTGTAATAATACTATTGCTCCAACAGCAGCAGGTGCTGCCATAGATGTTCCACTGCTTGTATAATAATTATTATCATTACTAGAACCAGTTGAAAAAACACTTCTCCCATTAGCAACAATGTCTGGTTTAATTCTCCAATCATCTGTTGGACCATAAGAACTAAATTCTGTTTGTAAAACCGAACTTGGACCTGTATAATTTAACACATCATCTACTGCACCAACTACTAATATATTTTTAGCCATTGATTGTGAAAACAAAATATCATAACCATTATCTTCTGTATTATAATTGTCATTTCTTTCATTTCCTGCAGACTTGGTAATTAAATAGTAAGGTGCATTGTAAGAGATTTCATCCCATTCTTTGGCGTGATTAGAATAATAACCATAATATAATGTGTTACCTTCTGGATTATTACTACCATAAGAATGATTTGAAATAATACCTCCTAAACTCGCAAATTCTGCCATTTCTGCTTCGTCATTATTGGTTCTATAAGCGTGTACAATTGCTTCAGAAGCAACACCTCTAGCTAAACTATTAAAACCTTTTGCAATCATAGTTCCTGCTGTATGAGTTGCATGTCTTGAATTAGCTTCAGAATCTAAAATAACCACTCTACCCTCAAATTCTTTGTGTGAGGAACGTGGTATACCTGATGCTTCCCAGTGACCAATTATAATATTTTTACCTGTTAAATCTAAGCCTGAAGAACCACCAACCCAAATTTTATCTACTCTAGATGTTGTTGCTGAGTTTAAATTATCATCTTCATCATAAAAAGGAACTCCATTTATAATTTCATTTAATGTTTTTACATTCCCAGTTTTAGATACAAATTTTTCTTTGATATTTTTCTTATTAGCTTCTTTTATCATTTTTTGATAAGCATCATTATACTTATCTTTTAATTGTAATAATTTAGAAATATTAGATTTAGATTTGATAAAATCAGTATCTTTTTTGTTTTGTGAAAAAACAGTAGTTGTTATAAAAAACAGAAAAAAAAAGTATCTATAATTTATTCTTTCTAACAATTTCATAAAGCGTGTATTGTATGTATAATAGGTAAATAAGCTATTAAAAAACTTATTAAACCCTGCCTTTTAAAGCATTAAAAACCCAAGCAACAGCAAAGAAACCAGCACCTACTGCACCAAATCCCCAACCTGCAACATCATCATATCTAAAAGCACCTAATGCAATTAAACCTAGTCCTACCAAAATCATTATAAATGTTGCCCAGCCTAAGACTGTATTTTTATTCATCCCCATAAATTCGTAATTAGTTAGTTTTAAACAAATATCGTTAAAATATTTTGTTTATAATACTTGTAAAAAGTATCTTTTTAAAATTGATGTATTTAGCTATAAATTTAAAACCCTCTTCCACCTAAACCTTGATTATTTCTTCTTCTCCTATTCATATTTGGTGGTGGAGAATTGTTGCCTTTAGGTGGTTTTGGCTGTAATTCTTTTTTTACAGCTCTTTGGTATTTTAACCATTTCTTAAACTGTTTTTTTGATAAAAAAATTTTTAGACTATCGTTTAACGTTTTTTCATAAACTGCAACACTATCTCTAATGGGTAAAATGGTCTTTTTAATTTTTTCTCTAACCATTTCTGCTAAGTCTCTGTTTGTATATAATTGCTTTCCAAGAGAATTTATTGTTAGTTCTAACTCTTGTAATTGCGAGAAATTTAAAAAAGCAATATTTTTTATTTTATCGTTATAGATTGTTAAATTAGAATTAGTTTTATTCTTTTTAACATCATCTTTAAGTTTTATTTTCTTAGGAATTTCTGAGTAATTATAATAAAATATATTTGCAGAATTTTTAGCATTATACTTTGGCATTTTTGGTGCTTCTTGGGCCAAAGAAATATAACTAATTAGTAAAGTACATACTATAAGTGTAGTTTTCATATATTAAATTTGAAATACAAAAATAAGAAAATCATTACAATTCTGCAGCTAATCTAGCTCCTTGATTAATCGCTCTTTTTGCATCTAATTCACTTGCAAAATCTGCGCCCCCAATTACGTACACTTTTTTTCCTAAATCTAATAAAGGTTGATATAATTCTTTAAAAGGAGTTTGTCCTGCACAAATAACGACATTATCTACATCTAATATTTTAGCTTCTTCATTTTGATTATAATGCAACCCTTGGTCATCAATTTTAGTGTAAGAAACTTCGCCAATAAATTGTACTTTTTTCTTTTTTAAAGTAGATCTATGAATCCAACCTGTAGTTTTACCTAAATTTCCTCCAAATTTACCAGCACTTCTCTTAAACATAAAAATTTCTCTAGGAGATGGATGAAATCCTGGTTTTTCTCCTTCAATTCCTGCTCTTGCTTCCAAAGTTTTATCAATTCCCCATTCTTTTAACCAAGCATCAATATTTACTGAAGTGGATTCACCTTCGTGAGATAAATATTCTGAAACGTCAAAACCAATACCACCTGCACCAATTACTGCAACTCGTTTTCCTACAGGTTTTTTATGTTTTAAAACATCAATATAACTTAACACTTTTTTATGGTTGATACCTTCTATCTTTAATTCACGAGGTTTTATTCCTGTTGCTAAAATAATCTCTTCAAAATCAGAATTTTGTAAATCATCTACAGAAACTCTGCTATTTAATTTTACAGTTACATTATGCAATTCAATTTGCTTATTGAAATAACGAATTGTTTCATAAAACTCCTCCTTACCAGGAATTTGTTTTGCCATATTAAACTGACCACCAATTTCTGAGCTTGCATCAAATAAAGTTACAGAATGCCCTCTTTGTGCTGCAATTGTAGAAGCTGCTAAACCTGCAGGACCTGCACCAATTACTGCTACTTTCTTTTTCTTTTCTGTTGGATTGTAATTCAATTCTGTTTCATGACAAGCTCTTGGGTTTACCAAGCAACTTGCTACTTTTTGTTGAAAAACGTGATCTAAACACGCTTGATTACAACCAATACAAGTATTTATTTCATCGCTTTTATCAGCTTCTGCTTTGTTTACCCATTCAGGATCTGCCAAAAATGGTCTTGCCATAGAAATCATATCTGCATCTCCTTCTGAAAGAATTTTTTCAGCAGTTTCTGGCATATTTATTCTGTTTGAAGTTATCAACGGAATTGACAATTCTTTCTTCATTTTTTTAGTAACCCATGTAAATGCAGCTCTTGGTACTGATGTTGCAATAGTTGGGATTCTAGCTTCGTGCCAACCAATTCCTGTATTTATAATAGTTGCACCTGCTTTTTCGATTTCTTTTCCTAATTGAACAACTTCTTCCCAAGAAGAACCTTTCTCAACCAAATCTAGCATAGAAAGTCTATAAATAATAATAAACTCTTTACCAACAGCTTCTCTTGTTTGTTTAACCAACTCAATTGGTAAACGCATCCTGTTTTTATAATTTCCACCCCAAGAATCTGTCCTTTTGTTAGTTCTTTTTGCAATAAATTGATTGATTAAATAACCTTCAGACCCCATAATTTCAACTCCATCATAACCTGCTACTTTAGAGAGTTTTGCACAGTTTACAAAATCTTTTATAGTTCTTTTAATTCCAGATTCTTTTAATTTAAAAGGCATAAATCTGTTAATTGGCGCTTTTATTTTTGATGGTGCTACATTAAAAGGATGATATCCATATCTTCCAGAATGTAAAATTTGCATACAAATCTTACCTCCTTCTTTATGCACAGCTTCTGTTATTTTCTGATGATGTTTTGCGTGTTTTTTTGTTGACATTCTTGCTGCAAAAGGACCTGTCCAACCTTGTATATTTGGTGCAATTCCACCTGTTACAATTAACCCTACTCCACCTTTAGCTCTTTCTGCATAATAAGTTGCTATTTTATCTATTCCATTTTTTTCTTCTTCTAAACCTGTGTGCATAGAACCCATTAAAATTCTATTTTTTAAGGTTGTAAATCCTAAATCAAGTGGTTCAAAAATGTGCTTGTATTTACTCATTTATAGTATTTTAATTCTGATTAAAGAAAAAGGAGTTGAAATATTGCATTAGAATCCTATTTTCATAGGAATGACAATTTCAACCTAAATCTTATGAAAAAACCACAAGAAACTTTTTTAATTTATTATGCACGCATAATACTTTGCAAGATATGTTTATTTTTTTAGATTAAAAAGAAATGCCACAAATTCACTAATTATAATCATTAGTTAATTTGTGGCAATATGAATGCTAAATCTTTGTATGAGTTTCTTATACTAATTCATAGGAACATCAACAACAAGTAATTTACTTTTTGATTTTCCTTTGACTATAACCTTATCAGTTTCAGAAATTCCAACAGCATCTCTTTTTCGCAAAATTTCATCACCTATTTCTACTTCCCCATTAATTAAAAAGAAATACGCTCCGTTTTTTAATTCATATTCTGTTTCAAAACCAGCTTCTAAATCTATCATAGAAATATATCCTTGTTGATTTATTGGTAAAGAACCTTCTATTTGTTTGTCTTTTGGAGAAACCAATGTTTGAAATTTATTCTTTCTTCCTGAGGCATCAAAAAACTTCTGATTATAGTAGGGTTCAACTTCTTGTTGTTCTGGAATAATCCAAAGTTGTAAAAAGTTAACTGCATCCGTTTTAGAATCGTTAAATTCTGAATGTGTTAAACCTGTTCCTGCACTCATTACTTGTACTTCACCCACTTCTATAGCACGTTTATTATCCATACTATCTTTGTGAGATAATGCTCCAGAAATAGGAATAGAAATAATTTCCATATTTTTATGAGGATGTGTGCCAAAACCCATTTTTGGTTGTACAATATCATCATTTAAAACTCTTAACATTCCAAAGTTCATTCGCTCTGGATTTTGATAACTTGCAAAACTGAACGTATGATTTGATTTTAACCAACCATGGTTTGCGAATCCTCTTGTTTCTGCTTTGTGAATTGTTTTGTTCATTTTTTTTAAAGATTATTGGATTGTTAGACAATTAGATTATTAGATTTTAATTTTGTTCTAATCATCTAAAAATCTAATTGTCTAAAAATCTGATTAATATAAATACCCCATTTTCCCTGCTTGAAAATCACGCATTGCTTCTAAAATTTCTGTTTGCGTATTCATAACATAAGGACCATATTGAGTAACTTTTTCTTTAATTGGTTCTCCTGATAAAAT
>JBGCFX010000172.1:0-7147 GCA_045110395.1 Polaribacter sp. | reverse complement strand
TTAGTTGCAGAAAACCTTCCAAAAAACACATCTATTGGTACTTCTATTGTTTCTAGAAATACTGTAAGTTATATAGAAACTACACCAGGAAAAGAGAATTCTAGACAAGAATATTTAGGAAGTGTACAAAATGAAGTTGTTTTTTCTCATCAAGGAGGTATTATTGATGCACCTATCAATTTAACGTTGTCAGGAAATACTACAGAACAAATAATTAGATATACAATTGATGGAAATACTCCTACAGAAAACTCTCCTAAATACACAAATCCCATTCAAATTACTGAGAATACTACTGTAAAAGCACAAATATTCTTAGAAAATTATATACCATCTTCTATCTACTCTAAATCGTTTGTTAAGAACAATAGCACATTTACTGACAGTAATTTGCCCATTGTTATGATAGTAACAGAAAATGGAGCTACAATTCCTGATGACCCAAGAGTTTTTGGTACGATGAAAATTATTCAAAGACCAGATAATGCTAGAAATTTTGTAAGTGATGCCAATAATGAAGATTTTATCGATTATTCAGGAACTATTAGTATCGAAATTAGAGGCTCTTCATCGCAAGTACTACCTAAAAAACCTTATGGGTTTACTACTTTATCTGAAGATCGTTTAGAAAATGATAATGTAAAATTGTTAGGAATGCCAAAAGAAAATGATTGGATTTTAAATTCTTTTGCTTTTGATGATTCTATGATGCGTGATTATATCAGTTATGAAATGGCAAGAAAAATGGGGCAATATGCTGTGCATTTAAAATATTGTGAAGTTATTTTAAATGGAGAATATATTGGTTTATATGCACTCTCAGAAAAAATAAAAATTGATGGAGATAGAGTTGATATTAAAAAATTAGGTGCTGATGAAAATACGCTTCCTAAATTATCTGGTGGTTATTTAATACAAACTGATAGACCATCTCCTAAAGACCCTGAAGTTTGGTGGAATGATGGTGCTGGTTATATTATTGAAAAACCAAATTCAGACGTTATTACAAATGAACAATCTTCATATATAGAAAATGTCTTTAGAAGTTTAGACCAAAATGCCAATAATGCGAATATTTTAAATGGCTACCCTTCTTTTATTGATGTGCCTTCTTTTATAGATTATATGTTAATGGCAGAAATAACTTCAAATGCAGATTCGTATGCATTGAGCACCTTTTATCATAAAGATAGAGGGGGTAAATTAAGAGCAGGACCCATTTGGGATTATAATTTAACTTATGGAAATGATTTGTTTGGTACATTTAATGGTGCTTATTATGATAGAAGCTTAACCAATGTTTGGCAGTTTCAATATAGCAATACTGGTGCTAATTTTTGGAGAAACCTTTTTTACAATACAACTTTTAAATGCTATTTAGCAAAACGTTTTAACCAAACTACAAGTACTGGTGAAGCTTTAAATTATGAGTATATCTCTGCTTTAATTGATACGAATGTTGCTCTAATTTCTGAAGCTGTGGTTCGTGAAAATCAAAAATGGAATACAATTAATAATTTTTCAGGAGAAATAACAAATTTAAAAAATTGGCTGCAGCAAAGAATTACTTGGATGAAAACCAATCTTGGTCAATTTTCTAACTGTAGTTCTGTAACAACACCTTCTTTAGTAATCACAAAAATTGATTATAATCCGCAAGAAACTGCAATATTTACAGAAAGTGATGATTTAGAATTTATAGAAATTAAAAATACAGGAACTACCACTGTAAATTTAACAGGTATGTATTTCGTTAAATTAGGTGTATCCTATCAATTTCCTAAAAACGCGACACTTTCTGCTGGGAAATCTGTTTATTTAGCAGGTAATGCTACAACTTTTCAAAATAAATATGGCTTTGCTCCTTTTGATACTTTTCAAAGAAATTTATCTAACAATAGTCATCATATAGTTCTTGCAGATGCATTTGGTAATATTATTGATGAAGTTGAATATGCAGACAAATCACCTTGGCCAGAAACTGCAGACGGAAATGGTTTTTATTTAGAGTTGATAGATGAAAATTCTGATAATTCTTTGGCTAGTAATTGGCAAGCAAGTTCTAATTTTGTGCTAAGTACTACTAATTTTGATGCTATTAATTTTTCGTTTTTCCCTAATCCTGTAAAGGATAAATTAATGATTCATTCAGAACAAAACATACAAAAAATTTCAGTTTTTAATTTCCTTGGCCAGCAAATACAAACGTTTCAAGTTAATTTTAAATCAGGAGAAATTAATCTTAGTTCACTTGATAAAGGAACATATTTTTTAAAGTTAAAACTTAAAAATGGGAGTTATGTTTCCACTACTATTTTTAAAGAGTAACAAAAAAAACAATATTATTATATTATTACTTTAATTTTCATTAATAACTTTTAAGTTATTAATGAAAATTAAAGGATATAAAGCTGATTCTAAAGATTATATAGCATCAGCTTTAATTAAAAATGATAAATATCTTTTCTGATTATCACGAAGTATTAAGTCATTTCTATTATAACGCCATTGGTGTATATTAGATAATTTTATTTTAGTTTTTTGTTGACTTAATTCAAACTCAATAGGAAAAACAATAAAAGATAAAACAGCTTCTAAGATGTCTAAAATTCCATTTATTATATATACAAAAAGTTTAAAAAGTAGATTAACCAAAGCATCTATTAATTTTCCAAGACCAGTAGATAATTCCAAATCTCTTAAGTCTACATTCATATCAATACCAACTCCTTTTCTAGATTTTATTACTTTTACTGATAATTCTGGTCTTCCCTTTACTCTAAGTCCCACTTTTTTCCATTTAGACCAGCCTGTGCTACATCTGTAGTATTCCCTTAATTTATATTCTAGCATTGCTCCAACATCAACTTGTGTAGATCCTTTTAGTTTACCATCTGAAGAAACCTCTATGTCACTATTAAATAAACGTACCCAAGTCCTTATACGTCCTTTAATTGAATCTAATGCTTTTTTTGTTTTTGTAGATTTCTCTTTAGAGCCAGGCATAGAATCTCTAACAATAGTATCTAAAAAATCTTCTACAATAGCAATACCGATATTTTGATTAGTTTTTGTTGAGTTTTCAAAACTTTTTTTTGTTAAATCTTTTTTGCTAAAATGGTTAAGAAATGTTTTTGTTTTTGGGAATATTTCATCAAATGATTTAATTTCTGATTTTTCTAGAATAATTAATTTTTCATCATCATTTGCACATTTTAATACATCATCATTTACTTTTTCACCAAACATTAGTTTCACAATACTAGTTTCTTCACTTAATTCTTCATCAATTAGCTTTAAAAATGTCTTTTGATGAGAATCAATATCATCTGTTAAAGCTTGTATTGACTCAAAATCTCTATTCATATAAATTGATAATAAATCATCATCAATCTTAATAAGGTTGGGTAGAAACTTATATTTACTCATCTCTATGACAGGAATTTCAATTTCTCTTATAAATTTTGGACCTTGTTCCTTCATTATATAATTTACAAGAACTATTATTAAATCTTGTACAATAGGATCTCCAGGTATATCTTCACTAGCTCCAACTTTTACTAAAGTAGGTAAAAACTTAAGACTAGTTCTATTTTCATTTTTTATAAAATCTACTTTGCATTTAAAATCAAGATATAGGTTAAGCATAGCTTTATGTTCATCACCACTTCCATCCTGCTTTGGCCATTTTAATAGAATGCCAATGTTTTCACACCTTAAACTAATATTTGGGAATATTGATGGGGGAGTATTTTGGTTGTCATAATCTAGACCTTCCTTAAAATTGTATTCAACTAAAGGATTTGTTATTACATTATTATTTTTAAAATCTATTTTAAATGGTACTGGATTCGAATTATCTGGTTTCCCATTTTCTTTAACTTTTCCTCCAATATTAATAAATGAATTAAAATATTTCATTTCATTATTATCATTTAAATATAAAGGCAATTCAATTTTATGATAGTATTTTATTTTATCTTTACTACGATGTTTCTCTAGGAACTGGTTGATAAATTCTTCTTTAATACTTGCTATTAAATCTACAGGTATTTCTTTTTGTTTATCTAAATCAGAATCCCAAGTTGTCTTAAAGTCACTCATAATAATTAGTTTTAGGTTATTAATATTTTAACAAACACATTTTAAAATTTATTAAAATATTGTAGTTAAAGTTTATATTTCAAAACTAAAGACTAAAGCCAGTAAAAAATCTCCCTATAAATAGGTATTCTTGGAAAAAGAATTATTGAAAATTACTACAAGACAAAGACAACTATTTTAGCAAAAACTCTTTTTAATTGTATCTTTGCCGTTACTTTTAAGATAAATTACCAGCTATTGTTATTATGCCTTTTAAAAAATTACATCCTCATATAAAAGAAAAGTTAGCAGAGTTTGATGTAATAACTCCTACTCTATTTCAAACTAAAAGTATTCCTGTAATTAAAAGTGGTGCCAATATTTTTTGTATTGCACCAGAAAATAGTGGAAAAACGACTACATTAATACTCACAACGCTGCATAAATTAAAGTGTGAAGAAGTAGGGTCAGCCCCAAGAGCACTCGTTTTAGTAGAAAACAATGAAAAAGCATTGGCTTTATATGATGCTTTTATAACGTACACAAGACAAACTTCTTTACGAGTATATGTTTGTGATGAAAAACAACATATAGATTTGCTAAAATCAGAAATATTTGAAGGTGTAGACATTTTAATTTCTACACCAAAAACAATGAATAAATTACTTTTATTAGAAGGTATAAATACCACACAATTAAAGATATTTAATATTGATGATGCAGAATTTTTATTAGATACCACTTCTTATGCTGCTTTAATGGCAATTACGCCAAGTATTCATAAATGTCAGTATGTAATCTTTTCAGAAAAAATGCATCCAATATTAAAGCGTTTAGAATCTTATTTTATGCAATATGCTAAAAAAATTACCATTAAATAAATTATTGAACTTTAGTTAAAAATAAATATGGTAATTCCGAAACTACATTATATCTCTCAAGGAAATTCTGCTAAAGAACATTTAGAGAATATTCAAAAAGCTTGTTCTTCTGGAGCTGAATTAGTGCAATTGCATTTAAAAAATGTCTCTGAAAAAGAATATTTAAAAATTGCTGAACAAGCAAGAGAACTTACAGCTCATTTTCAAACGAGGTTACTTATAAATGAGTATTATAAAATAGCAAAAAAAGTAAAAGCAGATGGTGTTCATCTAGAAAACACTGATTTTGATGCTACTACAGCTATAGAAAATTTATATTCTTGGCAAATTATAGGAGCTACTGCAAATACGTTACAAGAGTGCAAAACCTTGGTTGATAAAAAAGTAGATTATATTACCTTGCATCCTTTTAGAGCTTCTGAAATTAAAAACACTACTGTTTTAGGTCTAAATGGTTTTACAGCAATTATTGATGCTTTAAAAACACAAACACCAATTATTGGTTTTGGCGGAATTACCACTAAAGATGTTACCTATATTTTAGAAACTGGTATTTCTGGGCTTGCAGTTTCTGAAGCAATTACCAATGATTTTAATACAATAAAAGAGTTTAATTTGTTGTTAAAAGCCTCTTCTACTGATGAAATGCGATATGATTTTAAGTAGGAATCTATTTTACAAAGTGTAAAATATTACGCTTTCTTTTTCTTTTTTTTAGAAACTGTTGAAGCTGTACTTTTAGATTTTGTATTTGCTAAATAATTTGCTAAAATTTTATCTACCAATTCTTCTTTTGTTAAATGATGAAATATTGTTTTTATTTGAGATTTAAAACTTTCTGATACGTCCCTATTAGGTTTTGTTTTAAATATCTTTTTCGCCCACAATAACCCATTATTTTCTTCAATACTTTGTGCATTAGCTTTTTTGTATTCTTTAAAAACAAGTCCTAAATCTTCTTCAAATTCAGGAATTTCTTCCACTTCTTCTTGTTGAATAATACTTAAAGAAAGTCCTGTTGCTCCTGCTCTTGCAGTTCGTCCACTTCTATGTACATAAGTTTCATATGTATCTGGTAAATGATAATTTACTACATAAGAAATTTCTTTTACATCAATTCCTCTAGCTGCTAAATCTGTAGCTACTAAAATATCTATGTTTCCATCTCTAAATTGCCCCATAATTCTGTCACGAATTCCTTGGGTTAAACTTCCGTGAATTGCTCCTGAAGAGAATTTATTAATAGCTAGATTCTTTGCTAATTTATTGACAGCCGCTTTTGTTTTACAGAAAATAATACCACGTTCTCCTTCTTTAGAAGCTAAAAAATGAAGCAAAACATTTAGTTTTTCAATCGGTTCTACTACTACATATTGATGCTCAATTCCTTGATGTCCAGTAGTTTTCATATCAGCTTCAATCTGAATAACTTCTTTAGACATATAATTATTAACCAATTGCCTAATAGCACCAGACATTGTAGCTGTAAATAGTAAAGTTCTCCTCTTTTTAGGGATTTCTGTTATTATTGCATCCAATCCTTCTTTTAAAGCGCTCACCATTTCATCAGCTTCATCTAAAATAAAGTAAGAAATATTTTTAATGTTGATGGCTTCACGTTTTACTAAGTCTGCCAACCTTCCAGGAGTTGCAACTACAATATGAGTTGGTTCTTTTAGCCTTTCAATTTGGGGTTTTATTGGGATTCCACCACAAATAACTGCTATTGATATTTCTGGGATATTTGTTGCAAAAGATTTTAAATTAGAATGAATCTGTTGACCTAATTCTCTTGTTGGTGCTAAAATTACAGCTTGAATGTTATTATTATTTGTATCTATTAATTGTAATAAAGGCAAGCCAAAAGCAGCTGTTTTTCCTGTTCCTGTTTTAGCCAAAGCAACAACATCATCCTTCTTGTTTAATAGTACAGGAATCACTTTTTCTTGAATATCTGTAGGTGTAGAAATTTTTAAATCAGCTAAACTTTTTGCTATTTGTTGATTTATTCCTAGTTCTAAAAATGTTTTTGACATCAATTCTGTTTTTTGCAAAGATAGGTACACTTTTGCAGGAAACACTATCTATTTTAGTTACTATTCTCTTTTAAATAATTTATCTAACTTCTCTTCTATAAACTTTTCTAAACGTTTACTTGCTGTAACTTTATGATATTCATAATT
>JBGCFX010000171.1:0-6695 GCA_045110395.1 Polaribacter sp. | reverse complement strand
GTTAAAAGAATACGAAACTAAAATTCTCGGCGCAGAAGAGAAAATTCAAGTTTTAGAACAAGAAATTTTCTCAAAATTATTGCAATATATAATTCAGTTTGTCAAAGAAATTCAAGAAAACGCCCAAATTATCGCCAAAATTGACTGTTTATTGTCTTTTTCTGTTTTAGCAATTGATAACAATTATGTGCGTCCAATTATGGATGAAAGTACAGATTTAGATATCAAAAACGGACGACACCCTGTTATTGAAAAACAGTTACCAATCGATCAAAACTATATTGCAAATGATGTTGTTTTGAACAGAAATCAACAACAAATCATTATGATTACTGGGCCAAATATGTCTGGTAAATCTGCTATTTTAAGACAAACTGCTTTGATTGTTTTATTGGCACAAATGGGAAGTTATGTGCCTGCTCAAAATGCAAAAATTGGGATTGTAGATAAAATTTTTACCAGAGTTGGTGCCAGTGATAATATTTCTATGGGCGAATCTACTTTTATGGTAGAAATGAATGAAACTGCCTCTATTTTAAATAATGTATCTGACAGAAGTTTAATTCTTTTAGATGAAATTGGACGTGGAACAAGTACTTATGATGGAATTTCAATTGCTTGGGCAATTTCTGAATTTCTGCACGAACATCCATCTAAAGCAAAAACATTATTTGCCACACATTATCACGAATTAAATGAAATGACCACCACTTTTGAACGCATTAAAAACTTTAATGTGTCTGTAAAAGAGTTGGAGGACAATATTATTTTCTTACGTAAGCTGGTTTCTGGAGGCTCTAACCACAGTTTTGGTATTCACGTAGCTAAATTGGCTGGAATGCCAAATATGGTGATTCATAGAGCAAATAAAATTCTAGCACAGTTAGAGAAAAACAACAAAAATGGGGATGTAAAAGACGTTTTAAAGCAAACGCAACACGAAGAAATGCAACTCAGCTTTTTTCAATTAGATGATCCTTTGTTAGAAAATATTAGAGAAGAAATTTTAGCGACTAATATTGATACTTTAACACCTATTGAAGCTTTAATGAAATTGAATGAGATTAAGCGAATGTTGATGAAGAAATAAAAAAGTAGCTTCATAAAATTTTATGAAGCTACTTTCCATAATAATGTAAGAATTATTTAACATATAAACCCCAAAAATACATTGTAATTACTATAATGCATAACGTTGTTATGATAAGAAATAATTCTACTCTTATATTCTTTTTTTCTTGATATGCTTTTTTTAAATTCTTAATTCTAAAATTAAGAACATAAGCTATTAACGGAATAAAGATGATATAAATAAACATAACTTTTATTTAAGTTACAAAGAACAAATGATTCTTCAGTAGTTGATTATATTAAAAGAGGTTAAGAGGGGGCTAATTAAGAAATAAAAATATGTGCTTAAAAGTATAAACTTTAAACACATATTCTATTTTAATTGTTAAATAGGTAAATAGACATTAATACTGCTGAAAGAAGTCCAAAATAGAGGTACATTTTATTAGTTGTTTTTCTAATTTTCTTAAATGTAAAGACACTCAATAAAATCATAAATGTTAGAACACTAAATTTAGTAATCCAATCAAAATTAAAATTTTTGATTAAAACAGTATACAGAATTAAAAAAATAAACGGTAAAACTTTATATATTTTTTTCATTTCTTATAATTTTTAAGTAATACAACCTCTATTACAAGCTTGTGCATTTGCGTTGCAATTATCACCTGCAGCATACTGAATAATTAATACTGCTCCATGGCAAATTGGGGCTCCTATACCAGTCCAATCTACAGAAGCGCAACCAAGATGTCCTAGAACAGCTGCTGCAGAAACCTCTATCAAACAATTTATTCTAATTCTATTACAATCACATCCGCTTAAACCTTTGTTTCTTAACTTATCTATTTTGTAATTTATTGCATCTTTTGCTAGTTCAATTAGACTATCATCTTTATATGACACTAAATCATACTCTAAATTCAAATCTCTTAGTATCTTTTTTTGATTATTTATAAATTTTTGATATTCTTCTCCATTTAAAAAACCAAGGAAAATACCTAACTCATTAATTTCTTTTTTTGACAAAGATTGTTTTTTAACTAAAGATTGCGCCTTCTTGATGTCTGTTATATTGTTTGCCAGCTCCATATTAGATTCAATTAATTCTATAAATCTATTATCTTTTTTTAAAAATTCACTGCTTTTAAAAATTTCTTCTGAAGGTTTTTGATTGATATCATCTCCATTACATGATACAAATAACATCAATGATGCCAATAAAACCTTAATATAAGATTTTCTAAAACTTTTTTAATATTTTCATAATTTTTATTTTATAATTATTTTCTCCTACTCTCTCAATTTTCAGAATCAAACTTCTCTAACTATTTTTAACGTCTTTTTATAGCTTTCACATATTTTGACATAAGATGGTTAGTCTCTTTTTCTTTAACCTTTATTTTTTTAATATTTATAGCTTTGTAAACATAAACCATAAAAAAGTACTTGTCAAGACCCATAAATGGTGAAATTTTTTTATTACCATAAATGGTAAATATCTTACCATTTATGGTAATGACGCAAGATTAAAACACTTAAAATCAGTATTTTATTTTTACACTTATTTTTGTTTGTTATTTTATCAATTTTACTGTGATGCTAATCTTTAATTTTACAAAACGCCTAATTTTCTTTAAAAAACAATTTTTTTATTCAACTTTTTGTTTTAAATAACTCCTTATATTTGCAATATGAATTCAATGCTATTATTTATTAGTGGGCCAGAAATTATGGTAATTATGTTAATTGTAGTTATGGTTTTTGGTGCAGATAAAATTCCTGATATTGCAAGAGGTTTGGGTAAAGGAATGCGTCAAGTAAAAGACGCTACTAATGATATTAAAAGAGAAATAAAAGACAGTTCTGAAAAGCAAAAGATAGAAACTGATGCAATATCTGATACTGCAAAAGATACTACTAAAGGTATTAGTGAAGAATTTCAGAGAGTAAAAAAAGATATAGACGATATTACTGGCCCTATCAAGAGACAATTATAGTTTAAAAAAAGCTTACTAGTTTGTCATTCAGAAAAAATCATTTTAACAGCAGTTTCCTTGAGACGCTTACAGCGTGACAAACTAAATGTTTAATAAATAACAATTATTTTACTCTACTTATCGTCAAACCATCTCGAATTGGCAAGAGAACAGTTTCTATTCTAGAATCAGAATTTAAAAGTTTATTGTACGCTAAAAGTACTTTTGTGTCTTTGTCTTTTGGGTCTAATTTTTCTACCACTTTTCCGCTCCAAAGTACATTATCTGATAAAATAATGCCTCCAGGATTCATTTTATCAATAATTAAATGAAAATAATTAATATAATTAGATTTATCTGCATCAATAAAAACCAAATCAAATTTTTCTTCAATTTTAGGGATTAGTTTTGTGGCATCTCCTACCAATTGTTCTATCTGATTTCTATAACCAGATTTTTCGAAATACTTATTCTGTAGTGTTTCTAATTCTTCATTTTTATCAATTGTAATAATTTTTCCATCAGATTGTAAACCTTCTGCTAAACACAGAGCAGAATACCCTGTATACGTACCTATTTCTAAAATTATTTTAGGCTGAATCAATTTTGTTATCATTGATAATATTCTGCCTTGAAAAGCACCACTTAACATTCTTGGGTTCAATACTTTTTGCCAAGTTTCTCTGCTTAATTCTTTTAAAATTGTAGGTTCTTGTTGAGAGTGTTCAACTACGTAATTATCTATGTTTTCAGGTAAGAAATGCATTTTTTTTATGTTATAATTATACCTACAAGGTTTCAGAAACCTTGCAGTACAGATTTCAAAAGTACAAAAAAACGGAATCTATATTTCTATAAATCCCGTTTCAATCTAACAAAAAATCAAAAATGTGATTTTCTAAAAATCACGAAAATTTCTTTATGCTTTTATTTTTTCTAACTCTTGCTTTAAGAAAGCTTTGTCATCATCACTCATACAATGTTTTATATCTTTACAACTGTTTGCATGACCTTTATAAATCTTTGTAAGCGTCATATTTTGTTTTGTGTACTTAAAGCAAATTTTACATCGTATAAAATGAATATTTAACTTCACTTTATCTAGTAATGTAGCTTCACCATATTGGTTTTTATCGCAAATGGCAGTTGCTTGGTCACAAGTAATTTTTAAACTTTTAAACATTTCTTAAATATTAAACCAGTTATCTTCCATACATTTTCTAAGCTGTGTTCTTGCTCTATGTATGATAACCCATAAATTTGACGCAGTAATATCTAACTCCTTACAAATTTCTTCAGTTTCAAATTCTTGTATCGTTTTCATTCTAAAAACCATCGCATATTTTTGGGGTAAAGCATCTATACAAGATTCTAATTGGCTCTTTAATTCTTCGTTTTCTATTGATTTTTCAGATTGATTGTCCCAGCTTTGTGGCACTCTTTCTTCTAACCAATTTCCTTCATTTTCGCCATCGTCATAAAAATTCATTCTAACTTCTGCTTGCCCTTTTTTAGAATTAATTTTTCTATAATGATCTATTATTTTACGTTTTAAAATAGATACTAACCAGGTTCTTTCAGTAGATTTTCCTTGAAAATTTTTGGCAGACTTTAAACCTGCAAAAAAAGTATCCTGAACCAAATCTTTAGCTAAATCACTATTATTTACACGAACAACAGCATAATTATACATATAATCTGCATAATTATCTATCCATTTATTGGTGTTTAAAGTAACTTTTTCCTGCGTCATTTTAAGAATTAAAAATCAAATATAATGCTATTTTTTTTCTTTTAAAGCATTACAACTTCCTCTTCTTCTCATATCTACTAAATATATAATTTGCCACTTTCCATTATTATTAAATAATTGAAAAGAATTGGCTCCACAATGACTAAAACTTCCATTCAAATAAAACTCATAAGGTGTCCAAACTGAAGCTAGATTTCCATCAATTTTAATGGTATAAGAAAGTAATTTTTCTAAATAAACATCAGCAGGTTTTTTACTTGCAACTCCTTTTAGCAAACTTTCTTTTAGTTGTGTTCTTAAAACTTTTTCTCCTTCTTTATTGCTAAATGTTGTCTGAATTTTTATGTCTTTATGAAGTGTGTTTTTTAAAACAGTTGAATCTCCTGTATGTAAACCATCAAAAAAAGTTTCAATGACTTTTTTAATTGCTTTTTCATCAGTATCATTTTGTGCAGATATTGTTACAGAAAATATAATTGCAATTAGTAAGGTAATAAGTCTTGGCATAAAAGGTTGATTTTTAAAACCATAAATCTAACTTAATTTTTACTTTATAAATTATTACGATTCAAGATTAACTAAATATTAACTTGTTTTATATCTCTTGCTTTTTCTTACATTTACAATATTATAAAACACAAAAAGTATGTCCACAGCAAAGAAAGAATACAAAAAAGTTACTGTAAAATCTCTGGTAGATATGAAAAAGAATGGAGAGAAAATCTCTATGCTAACTGCCTATGATTTTACCATGGCAAAGATTTTAGATGGTGCAGGAATTGATGTCCTTTTAGTAGGTGATTCTGCCTCTAATGTTATGGCTGGTCATGAAACCACTTTGCCAATTACTTTAGATCAAATGATTTATCATGCAAGTTCTGTAGTAAGAGCTGTTGATAGATGTTTGGTAGTTGTAGATTTACCTTTTGGTAGTTATCAATCTGACCCAAAAGAGGCTTTGCGTTCTGCAATTAGAATTATGAAAGAATCTGGAGGACATTCTATAAAATTAGAAGGTGGTAAAGAAGTAAAAGAGTCTATAAAACGTATTTTAAATGCAGGAATTCCTGTAATGGGTCACTTAGGCTTAACACCACAATCTATTTATAAATTCGGCACATATACTGTTAGAGCAAAAGAAGAAGAAGAAGCAGAACAGTTAATGGAAGATGCTTTAATGTTAGAAAGAATTGGTTGTTTTGCAGTTGTTTTAGAAAAAGTGCCTGCAAAATTGGCTAAAAAAGTTGCTGATGCAATTTCTATTCCTGTTATAGGTATTGGAGCAGGAAATGGCGTTGATGGTCAAGTTTTAGTAACCCATGATATGATTGGAATGACACACGAATTTCACCCACGTTTTCTACGAAGATATTTAGATTTATTTAAAGATATGACAGGTGCTTTTGAGTCTTATATTACTGATGTAAAAAGTGGCGATTTTCCTAGTGATAAGGAGCAGTATTAAGAGTAGGTTTTTTGATTCTTAAATTTTTAGATAATTAGATTATGCACAGATATAAAGATTTAAAATTCTGGCAGCTAAGCAGAACTTTTTGCAAAGACATTTACATTGCCACAAAATCTTTTCCTGATGATGAAAAGTTTGGTTTAATCTCACAATTAAGAAGAGCTGCTGTATCTATTCCTTCTAATATTGCTGAAGGTTCTGCAAAAAACTCAAATAATGATTTTAAACGATTTTTAAGAATTTCTTTAGGCTCTTGTTATGAAATTGAAACGCAACTTTTAATTTCTTCTGACTTAGGTTTTATTGAAAATAACGAACTTGAAAAACTCAATAATACACTTCAACAAATTATAAAGATGATGTCTAAGTTTTCATCCTCTCTAAAAATCTAACCATCCAACAATCTAAAAATCTTTTTTTGAAA
>JBGCFX010000170.1:0-4897 GCA_045110395.1 Polaribacter sp. | reverse complement strand
TGTGCTCTTCCGATCTCCATTTATTGGAACTTCAATTGTTTTAAAACCTAGATAAGAAAATACTAAAGTTCTTTGCCCTAAAGTCAATTCCAGAGAATAATTCCCGTCAAAATCTGTTGAAGTTCCTCTAGTCGTACCCTTTTGTAATACACTTACCCCTGGCAAAGTTATACCACCAACATCTTTTACAACACCAGTAACTTTTTCTTGTGCATCTAGATTAAAAGTTAAAAAACCCGAAAATAAGAGGAAAAGCAAAAGCTTATGCCCTAATAATGGATTTCTTTTTTTTAAGGTTTGTTTCATGTTTAAGTTAATTTTTATAATAAATTAATTGATTGATCTAATTTTAATTTGTGAAACTTAAAATATTTTTTCCTAACCACAAATTAATAAACAATTTTACAAACAATAAAAAAATTAAGTATCCTGTACTATACTGAAATGTGTATTATTTGTATTTATTATTAATTGTAAAATAAATATCAATCAAATAAATATTATTTTCTATAGATTGTATATTTGAAAAAAAAACTAAATATACAAAAATGAACAAGTTTCTTACACAAGATTTTCTTCTTCAAAATAGTTTTGCAAAAAAACTATATCACAATTTTGCTAAGAATTTACCGATAATAGACTATCACAATCATCTATCACCACAGCAAATAGCAGAAGATTTTCAATTCGAAAATATTACACAAGTTTGGTTGTATGGAGATCATTATAAGTGGAGAGCAATGCGTGTTTTTGGTATTAATGAAAAATACATCACAGGAAATGCTTCTGATAAAGAAAAATTTTTAAAATGGGCAGAAGTTGTTCCTTTTACTATTAAAAATCCATTATTTCATTGGACTGCTTTAGAATTGAAAGCCTATTTTAACATAGATGAAATTTTAACTCCAGAAAACGCCGAAGAAATTTATGAGAAAACCTCAAAAATTTTACAACAAAAGTCACATTCTGCAAATGGATTATTAAAAATGCAAAATGTAGAAAGTCTATGTACAACTGATGATCCTGTTGATTCACTTGAATATCATATTGCTATTCAAAAAGATGAAACAAAAGTAAAAACTTACCCTACTTTTAGGCCTGATAAATCATTTGCAGTTGAAAACTCAGAATCCTACAATAATTACCTATTAAAACTTCAAGAAGTTACTAGTATTTCTATAAAAAATTATTCTGATTTATTAGATGCTTTAGAAAATAGAATACAATTCTTTCACAATAATGGAGCTAGACTTTCTGATCACGGTTTTGAGAAATTAGATTTCTTTAAGAATGATGTTTATGACATCAATATCTTATTTAAAAAAGTTAAAAACAATACTTTTTTAAGTGAAGAAGAAGTGGCATACTTTAAGTATAAGACTGTAATCAATTTATGTAAAATCTATCATAAATTTGGTTGGACACAACAATTTCATTTAGGTGTTATAAGAGACAACAATAAAAGATTATTGAGCGAATTAGGACCAGATACTGGTTTTGATTCTATTGGTGATGCTTCTCAAGCTAGAGCATTAGGTGGTGTTTTAAATATGTTAGATAGCACTAATCAATTAACTAAAACTATTGTTTACAATTTAAATCCATCAGATAATGAAGTATTTGCAACAATGCTTGGTAATTTTAACGATGGTACAATTAAAGGTAAAATGCAATATGGTGCAGCTTGGTGGTTTTTAGATCAAAAAGATGGAATGGAAAAACAAATTAACACGCTTTCTAGCTTAGGATTGTTAAGTTGTTTTGTTGGTATGCTTACAGATTCTCGTAGTTTTTTATCTTTTACTAGACACGAATATTTTAGGCGAATTTTATGTAATATAATTGGAACTGATGTGGAAAATGGTGAGTTACCCGCAGATGAAAATTTCTTAGGTAAAATTGTGAGCGACATTTGTTATAACAATGCTAAAAATTATTTCAATTTTAAATAATATGAACTCTATAAATTGGGGTATTATTGGTTGTGGAGATGTTACTGAAGTAAAAAGTGGACCCGCTTTTCAAAAAGTAAACAACTCGAATTTAATAGCAGTAATGAGAAGAAATGGTACAAAAGCAAAAGATTTTGCTGAAAGACACAAGGTTCCTTTTTGGTATGATTCTGTTGAAGACATTTTAAATCATCCAGAAATTAATGCAATTTATATTGCTACACCTCCATCAACCCATTTAGAAATTGCAAAACAATGTTTGGCTGCTAACAAGTTTGTTTATTTAGAGAAACCTATTACAATAAATGTTAATGAAGCTGAACAACTTCAACAAATTGTTACTGAAAACAATAAGTTAGTTGTTGCACATTACAGAAGAAATTTACCAGCTTTTCAAAAAGTAAAAGAACTATTAGATACTAATAAAATTGGTAAAATTTTATTAGTTGACATACAAATATTACAATCTAAATTCAATAATATAATCACTAAAACAGAAGATCACTGGCGTATAAAACCAGAAATTTCTGGTGGTGGATATTTCCACGACATTGGTCCTCATCAAATCGATTTGATGTATCATTATTTTGGAGAAATTAAAAATGCTCAAGGTTTTAGCACATCAACCCAAAATACTAAAGTTGCAGATATTGTAAACGGAATTATTGAATTTGAAAACGGTGTTCAATTTAGAGGAATTTGGAATTTTATTGCATCAGAAAAAGACGTAAAAGACGAATGTAAAATCTACGGAGATAAAGGAACAATTACATTTTCTTTTTATGGTGAAAAGGTCTTTTTAGATATTGATAACACTACAGAAGTATTTCAATTTGAAAATCCAAAACACATTCAACAACCATTAATTGAGCAAACTGTCAATTATTTTTTAGATAAAGCTGAAAACCCTTGTTCTTTAGAAAACGGAGTTTTGGTTATGAAAATTATTGATGCTTTTACTAAACCATAAAAAAAATAAAATCCTAATCAATTAAATCAAAAGCTCTAGGTAACCAAAGTGTTAAATCAGGAAAATAAGTGATTAGTAACAACACACCTATCATCACCAAAAATAAAGGCAATAAAGGTTTTATTACTTGCTGAATTTTTAAATCAGCAACACTACAACCCACAAAGAGCACAGAACCAACAGGTGGTGTACATAAACCAATACACAGATTCATAATCATAATAATACCAAAATGAATTGGATCCATTCCTAATTCTGTTACAATTGGTAAAAAGATTGGCGTAAAAATTAGAACTGCTGGAGTCATATCCATAAAAACACCTACAAATAATAATATTAGGTTTATAATGATTAAAATTACAATAGGATTATCACTAATAGCCAATAAAGTATTACTAATTTCTTGAGGAATATTCTCATAACTCATCACCCAAGACATTGCAATAGAAGTTGCAATTAATAACAATACAATTGCTGATGTTTTAACTGTTTCTAATAAAATTGGAGAAATATCTTTCATCGAAATTTCCTTATATACAAAACCTAAAACCAAGGTATAAATTACTGCAATTGCTGATGCTTCTGTGGCTGTAAAAATTCCTGCTACAATTCCACCAATAACAACTACCAATAACATCAAACTAGGAAAAGCATCTACAAATCGTTTAAAGAAAACTTTAAAAGATACTAACTTATCTGTTGGATATTTTTTGATGATTGAGTAAATTAAAGCTACTATCATTAAAGCCAAACCAATTAACAAACCAGGAACGTAACCTGCAATAAATAAAGCTGCAATAGAAACTCCTCCACTAGCTAAAGAATACACAATTAACACATTACTTGGTGGAATAATTAATCCTGTTGTTGCACTTGTAATATTTACAGCTGCACTAAATGATTTGTCATATCCATCTTTTTCCATCATTGGATTCATAAAGCCTCCAATTGCTGATGCTGCTGCCACTGCAGAACCAGAAATGGCTCCAAATAACATACAAGAAATAATATTTACAAAAGCCAAACCTCCAGGCAATGGACCTACAATTGCTTTTGCAAAATTGATGAGCCTGACTGCAATTCCTCCACGATTCATAATTTGTCCTGCCAATATAAAAAATGGAATGGCTGATAGCGTAAAACTATCTAAAGAGGTTGCCATTCTTTGCGCTAATGTAGTAACTGAAGGCAAAAATGGCATTGCACTTAATAAGGTAAATAATGCTGCTAAACCAATTGCATAAGCAATAGGCACTCTTAGTGATAAGAAAACTAAAAAGCTGGTAACTAAAATAAGGACTTCAACTAAATTCATAATTATGCTTTATTTAATTTTCTATTATTGATAAATGTGTTTAAACTATAGTAACAAATTAGGAATCCAGAAATGGGAACTACCATATAAATAAATCCTAAAGGAATTTCTAAAGTTGCTGATGTTTGCCCAAATTGAAAACTTAATTGACACAATCTAAATCCGCCAATTACCATAACCGTAAATGCAAAAAGAAAGGTTGATAAATAAACAATTCCATCAAACAAATTTTGTTTTTTAGCCACTACTTTTTCAGGAATTAAATCAATTGCTAAATGTAAATGCTTACCTGTTGCATAGGCTGCACCTAATAATCCTAGCCAAATTAATGAGAAGCTAGAAATTTCGTCTGTAATAGTACTTGGGTTCCTTAAAATAAATCTCGAAAACACTTGCCAAACTACACTCACTAACATTAATACTAAAATAAGAAGCACTAATTTTTCTAAAATACTATCTATTTTCGCTCTCATTATCGTTGCTTTTTTATAGAAGTGATTAAACTTTTCATTTCTTCATTTCCATCAAATAATTTCAAAATACCTTTAGTTTGTTCTTCAAAAGGTTTTTTCTCTGGATAAAAAATTTGAACTCCTGCTTTTTTAACAGCTGCTAACGATTCTTTTTCTGATGCTGCCCACAATTTTCTTTGTGCTGCTG
>JBGCFX010000169.1:0-16360 GCA_045110395.1 Polaribacter sp. | reverse complement strand
TGTTAAGATTTTAACTTTTGCTTACATAATTATCTTATTTTCAGCTATCGATTTCTTCATTCTAAAATTCTTAGGTATTTCCGTAATTAACATAGATTCTACAAACATAAAAATTGGTGCATTTATAGAAATGATTATACTTTCTATTGCAGTATTGTATAGGATGAAAATTTTAAAAGAGGAAAATGAATTTATGAGAAATGAAATTGTAAACTACTCTCAACAATTAACTGCTTTGGTATCTTCTAAAGAACAAAACCATAAAAATAATATTGAAGAATTAAGCCAAAGAGAAAGACAAATATTTAATTTAATTACCATTGGCAAAACGAATAAAGAAATAGCTATGGAATTAAATATTTCTATAAATACCGTAAAATTTCACGTTAAGAATATTTATGAAAAACTAAATATAAAAAGCAGAAAAGAAGCAGTAATTATTGATAAATCTCAATAAAATCAACAGTTTTGTTGAAAAACTACCCATAAACCACCCATTTTTAAAGTACTATTTATCTAGATAATTTGTAAATTTATATTGTTATTAAAATAGATTAATTAGCCCCCCAATATGTAACTATTATTTCCCCCATTTTTTTTAAACTCCAATTTATTTATATAAGTTGGAGTTTTTTTATTTCATTTTCTCAAAAAAAGTCAATGTGTAATTTGGCAATAAATCAGGATTTGTAATTTTAATCATATCTTTTAAAACTAAATCTGGTCTTGTACCTGCTAATTCATAATAAATGACACCACCAGTTTTTCCTTTTTTTGTTGTTGGGGTATAAATTTCATCATTTTTAAAAGCATCAAATTGGGCATAAATTTCATTGCTTTTTAGCATTTGTTTTTTAGTCGAAAAATAACCAGGTGCAATCCAGAAATCAGCATTTTGTCCTTTATCAAAAACACTTTCAAAACTCAAAGACAAACTACCTTTTCCTGTTGAACCTTTCCATAAATACTCTAAATTAGCGTCTTTTAAAAATTGAGCAACAAAACTTCCTCCAGCAGGTAAGTTCCAAATGTCTTTACTCATAATTGCACCAGATAAAATAGTTGATTTTTTATCAGCTTTTAAAGCGATATTTTTAGCATCTAAATAATTAGCTTCAATCACTTTAAAAATACTATCTGCTTGCTTTTCTTTATCAAACAAAACCCCAAAGAATTTAATCCATTCTGCTCTTCCTAAAGGTGTTTCTTCTAACCAATCTCCATTATAAATTACGTTAATTCCTGCTTTTTTTATGGTTGTTAGGCTTTTATCAGCAGAAGAAACACTGTAACCAACTACTAATTCTGGTTGTAAATCCAACAAAATTTCTGTGTTTAAAGAAGATTCTTTGCCAATTTCTGTAATTTTTCCTTCATCAATTAAAACTCTTGTTTTTTTTGATGATACATATTTTGCATAAGGAAAGCCAATAATTGAAGTTTCTTCATTTAACAATTCAACCATTGGAATATGTGTTGTTGAGGTAACTACAATTTTGTTAATTGGCGTTAAAATATCAAAAGGAAGTAACTCCTTAGTAACATCATGTTTACCTTTTTTACCAATTAAAAAAGTAGAAACTTCGTCAGAATTTTTATAAGCCGATTTTATAATTAACTTTTTAACTCCATTTTCTTTTACAATATTAAAACCTTTGGCATATTTAATAGAGGTTTCAGTTTTTGCTTTTTTATCAACTTTAACAACCTCTTTTTTACAAGAAAAAGAGATGAATATAAAAAAGAATACAAATAAATTATGTGTAGTTTTTTTCATCAGAAATAAATTATATAACAAGATTACAAAACTAAACGCTAATAACAATAATTAAACTACTTTTGCATCGAATTTTGGTTTTGATGTAAGCATTATTTTACATCAAATTAAAAGGGAATCTAGTTAAAATCTAGAACTGTTCTCGCAACTGTAAGCTATAAAGCTTGTAACTATTCTTTTACCACTGACAATTTTTTGTTGGGAAGGTTTGTTACAAGACGCAAGTCAGGAGACCTGCCAGAAATCATAATTTAAAAAATCTTCGAGATAAAGATTTTTAAAAATATGGACGTAAAAAAAATACTCTTTTTTGCTTTTTTTTCTGTTTTTGCCAGTAATATATACTCGCAAAAAGATTCTATTGTAGTTAATTTTGATGAAATTCTACTATCTATTTCTAAAGTAAAAGATTTTTCTAAAGGATATTATACAAAATCTATATCAGATTCTTTAGTCAATAGAAACATCCAATCTTTAACAGATATTTTACGCTTTAATTCTTTTATTTATTTTAAAGAAAATGGTTTGGGGATGGTTTCTTCACCTTCTTTTAGAGGTACAAATTCGTCGCAAACCGCAGTAATTTGGAATGGTATTAACATCAATTCTCAGCTAAATGGACAAACAGATTTTAATATTATTTCTGCAAATTCGTATGATAATATTTCTGTAAGAAGTGGAGGAGGAAGTGTGCTTTTTGGTAGTGGAGCCATTGGAGGCACTATACTTTTAAATAATTCTATTAATTTTATTAAAAAGGATAAACAACAAGTTTTATTAAATTATGGAAGTTTTAATACCAAACATATAAGTTATAATTTAAAAAAATCGAATGCTAAAAGTTTTGTAAATATTGGGTTTGGTTATAACAGTTCTGATAATGATTTTAAATTTTTAGAAACCAATTTAAGAAATGATAATGGAGATTTCTACAATCTTAATTTTGATGCCAATTTTGGGTATAAATTCAACAAAAAACATCAAATAAAATTATTTTCTAATTCCTTTATTTCTAATAGAAACTTATCTAGAACTTTAAATGCACCCTCAAAACAGAAATATGAAGATATAAGTTTAAAAAGTCTTTTAGAATACAGTTATTTCATATCACTAAAAGAAACTTTAACTACTAAATTAGGTTATGTTTTTGATGAATTTAAATATTTTGAAGACAATACTAAAAACAACATTTTTTCTAAAGGATCAGTAAATAGAAAATTGGTAAAATTAGATTATAGCAACTATATTTCACGAAAAATAAAAATAAATGCAATTGCTGGTTTTGAGTCTGCCTCTGCAAATGGAACTAGTTTTGCTAACAGCCAAAGAAATATTTTATCAGCAGTATTTTCTTTCAATCATCAATTAACAAAAAAGTTGAGTTATGGTTTGCAATTTCGTCAAGAATATTTAAAAGACTTCGATTCGCCATTTTTATATTCTTTAGGAATAGAAAATAAATTCAGTGAAAATTATACACTTTCCTTTAATACCTCTAAAAATTTTAGAATACCAACTTTTAATGATTTTTATTGGCAACCTGGAGGAAATTTAAACTTAAAACCAGAAAAATCATTTCAATTTGAAATTGGCAACAGATTTAACTTTAAAAATATTTCTTTTCAATTAAATGGTTTTTATATCAAATCTTCTGATTTAATAAATTGGATTCCTAATAATTTTGGGATTTGGAGCCCAATAAATATTGCTGAAACTAGAAATGTAGGATTAGAATTCTCTATCAATTATATAAAATTAATTGGTAAACATCAATTCAGTTTAAGTACCAATTATTCTTACACAGACGCAAAAAATTTAGAGACAAATAAGCAATTAATAGCTGTGCCAAAAAATAGAGCAAACTTTTTAATAGACTATAAGTACAAAAACTTTAATATTTTCTATCAGCAATTATTTAATGATGAAGTTTCTTTTCTGGTGGATGTAATTCCTGCTTTTACAGTTGCTAATATTGGGTTTGAAACCCAATTATCAACCATAAAAAACAAGCCAACTGTTGGTTTTAAAATCAATAATATTTACAATGCTAATTATCAAAATACCTTAAACAGGCCAATGCCTGGAATCAATTTTTTAATAACAACAAACATAAATTTTTAGAACAATGAATATCAAAAAAACATTTTTTTTAGCTGCTTTAACAGTCGTTTTATTAACTTCTTGTAGCAAAGATGATGAGACTAAATTACCAAAAGGTGATTTCGAAAACGGAATTTTAGTAACCAATGAAGGAGCTTTTTCTGGAGGAACAGGAACCGTTAATTTTATTTCTGATGATTATAAAACAGAAGAAGCAAAAATTTACAATAAGGTAAATAATGAGAACATTGGTACTATTTTACAATCTGCTGGTTTTTATGAAGATAATGCATATTTAATTGCAAATGTGGGAAATAAAATTTCTGTTGCAAATAGATATACAATGAAAAAAGAAACAGAAATTACAGGAGATTTAAGCAACCCAAGATACATTGCTTTTTCTAACGGAAAAGGTTTTGTAACTAATTGGGGAGCTGGTTCTGATAAAACTGATGATTTTATTGCAGTTATAGACTTAACCACAAATACAATTTCAACTAAAATACCAGTAAGTGAAGGTCCAGAGCAAATTATTGCAAATGGCAATACTTTATATATAACTCACAAAGGTGGTTTTGGTTCAGGAAATACGGTTACAGTTATAAATGCTAGAAATAATAGTGTAATAAAAAGTATTAATGTTGGTGATATTCCTGATGAAATTATTGTAAATAATAGTGGAGAAATTGTAGTTTCTTGTGAAGGAAAAGCCCAGACTCAATGGAATCCTACAGAGGTTTTAGGTAGTTTAGTAACTATAAACCCTACAACAAACGAAGTAAAATCTACAATAAATTATGCTTCTGGTTTTTACCCAGCTGTAATGACTTTTAATTCTGGTAACTTTTTTTTATCAACATCTTCAGCTATTTATAAAATGTCAGAAAATGCAACACAAATACCTACAGCAAGTATTATTTCTACAACTGTGTCTGGTTTATCTGTAAATGATAATAAAATTTATGTAACAGATGTAAAAAATTTTCAAAGCAATGGAACTTTAAAAATATATGATGCTACTACAAATACGGAATTAAAAGAGTTTACTGTGGGTTTAATACCTAGAAAAATCTATTTTAATTAATGAAATTCTAAAAAAGAAAATTTGAGTAAAGGCTTCTTATTATCAATTTATTTTTTTGATAATTTGAAGTCTTTTTTTATAACAATTTCCTCACTTCATTTTTAATAAAAGCGATAGCAGTTTCTGTTGGTGGTAAGGTTTTAGAATAATCTATTAGCACATTTTCTCTTAAATCGTTAGCAGAAGTAGCTTTTTCTGCAACTTGCTTCAATTTATTAATAATTATATTTTTAGAAGCTAAAATAGCATTCCAGGCTTCATCAGAAATATAGATTTGTTGTACTAAATTATGTTCAAATTCTTGCTCTATATTTCCTATTAAAAGTTGTAAATAATCGTTTGTATTTGTTGATATTGGTGGAATTCGCATTAACATTTTAACAGGATTAATCCTCTCACAAAAAAGCATTAAGCGCTCATAAGCTTGCAGTTTTATTGGTAAAGATTCTTTTTTTCTATCTGCCAATAATTCTATTTTTTTTTCAGCATTTTTATTGTTGATGAATCCTTTAAACATATAATAAGCTACAAAACCAGTAACTAATGCTGGTAAAATATATCCAATACTTTCAAGTAATTTATCTTCCATTTAATTATAGTAAATTTAATACATACAAATATAGAACTCCTAAAAATATGGCAAGGCCAAAACTTAATAAAGTACCAATTAAAATATATTCTGTGAGCTTTCTGTCTTTAGAGGATGTTAAATCTCCGAATCTAAAAACCGATTTTGCAGCCAATAAAAAACCAATTGCTTCCCAATGATTTGTTATTACAAAAGTAAATACAAACAAACGCTCTAAAATACCAATATAACGTCCTGCTTTTGCAAGAGAATCGTCGTTTTCTTTTTTACTTTCAGGATTCCATTGTGTAATAATAAGTTTGATAATAATTGCTGAAACAAATATAACCAAGAGTAAAAACACCAATAGTAATAAATGTTTTTCTGTGATAATTTTTTCAAGTGTTAAAGAAAAACCAACATAAAAAGTAGTTGTAATTATTAGTACTAAAATATGTAAAGCTTGATCAACAAAAAACCAAATTCGTTTTGTTTTCTTTTTTTGAAGATACAATTTCATCAAATCAATTAAATAATGTGAAATAATAATTAGTAAAAAACCAAGCCCATATTGGTTTGTATTAAATTGAAGAATAAGCAACAATAAAATTGCGTGAATCCCAATATGAAAGTACAATTTTAATGATTTAATTTTCTTTTCTTCTTTGTTTTTAACCCAATTTTCTGGCTGAAAAACAAAATCGCCTAAAATGTGCGCCAATAAAAACTTTAAAAATAAAATCATAATTATTGTTTTATTTTTTGTTTGATTAAGACTCTGTACAAATTTTCTAATTGTAAAATTTCATCTAAACCCGCTCTTTTTCTGCGCTCGCTTGCTGTACTTTCAGAAATATGTAAATTTTTTGCAATCACTTTTTGTGTAACATTTGTATTTTTAAAATATTCATCAACAAAAACAGCAGAATTTACAGTCCAATTATCCATAACCAACAAAGCCAAAGCCAATGTTGTATTTATAATTTTATCAAAATCTTTGTAAGGAGAAATTATGGCTAAATTTTGCTTCTTTAATAAGTTGTCAAAAGCTTCACCACTATTAACAAAAGCTTCACCACTTCCTTCTGTAATATTTTTGTAACTGTTGTTTTTACTGCCAATTCCAATAGCAATTCTAACATCTAAATTTTTAATACTTTTAAAAATTGTTTTCAATTTAAGTGCAAACAATAAGGCATCTTCTACTTTTTCTACTTCAATTTGAAAGCTATCACCTCTATAAATTTCCCAAGTTTTAGAAGTTTTTCCAATAGAATTTAGTGCCGTTTTTAATAATGGCATCCAAATATTAGTAGCTATTTTTCTTGAATTTATAATATCTCCTGTTAAAATACTCGTCATTAACTTCTTTTTTACAAATATATAAAATAATTCGGGTTTTAAGACGAATTTTGTGAAATTCGGGTTTTAAGACGAATTCTATGAAATTCGGGTTTTAAAACGAATTTTAAGTTGAATAAGATTGTGAATAAAAACTAAAGTTCTTCTTTAAAAAAACGATTAGTTTGGTTAATTTCACGTTTTAAATACTTCATAAAAATATTTCTTTGAATAATTACTTAAATTCTTTAAACGAGGCACAGAAACAAGCTGTAATTCAGAAAGATGGACCAATGATTATTATAGCTGGTGCAGGTTCTGGTAAAACTCGAGTTTTAACTTACAGAATAGCGCATTTAATGCAACAAGGTGTAGACGCTTTTAATATTTTATCGCTTACGTTTACCAACAAAGCTGCCAAAGAAATGAAAGCAAGAATTGCAGGTGTTGTAGGGCAAAGAAAAAAAAAAAATTTATGGATGGGAACTTTTCATTCCGTTTTTGCTCGTATTTTACGCTCTGAAGCAGATAAATTAGGTTTTCCTTCAAACTTTACCATTTATGATACACAAGATTCTGTTCGATTAATTTCTTCAATAATTAAAGAAATGGGTTTAGACAAAGAACGTTACAAACCAAAACAGATTTTAGGTAGAATTTCATCCTTTAAAAACAGTTTAATTACAGTAAGAGCGTATTTTAATAATTCTGATTTGCAAGAAGCAGATTTACACGCAAGTAGACCAAAAGTAGGTGATATTTATAAAGAATATGTAGACAGATGTTTTAAATCTGGTGCAATGGATTTTGATGATTTATTGCTAAGAACCAATGAATTACTGGCACGTTTTCCAGAAACATTAGCAAAATACCAAGATCGTTTTCGATATATTATGGTAGATGAGTATCAAGATACAAATCATTCACAGTATATTATTGTAAGAGCTTTAGCAGATAAATTTGGGAATATATGTGTTGTGGGTGATGATTCTCAAAGTATTTATAGTTTTAGAGGCGCAAACATTCAGAATATTTTAAATTTTCAAAAAGATTATCCTGATGTAAAAACCTTTAAATTAGAACAAAACTATAGATCTACAAGTAATATTGTAAACGCAGCAAATTCTGTGATTGCAAAAAATAAAACCAAGTTAGATAAAGAAGTTTGGACTTCTAATGATGCTGGAGATTCTATAAACGTAATGCGAACCATCTCAGATGGAGAAGAAGGGCGTTTTGTAGCACAATCTATTTGGGAAAATATGATGAACAATCAATTAACTCCAGATAATTTTTGTGTTTTATACAGAACAAATTCACAATCTAGAGCTATTGAAGATGCACTTCGTAAAAAAGGAATTGAATATAAAATTTATGGTGGAATTTCTTTTTATCAAAGAAAAGAAATTAAAGATATTTTGTCTTATTTGCGAATTTTAATCAACCCAAATGATGAGGAAGCTTTAAAGAGAATTATCAATTATCCTGCAAGAGGAATTGGAGCAACAACGATTGATAAGTTAACAATAGCTGCGAATCATTACAAAAAGTCAATTTTCGATATTGTAAAATATGTTGATAAAATCGATTTAAAAATAAATTCTGGAACTAAAAATAAGTTGCAGAATTTTATGAATATGATTTTGAGACTTCAAATTGAAGCCAAAACAAAAAATGCGTTTGAAATTGCAGAAGTTGTAGTAAAACAAACACAATTAATTAAAGATTTAGAAAAAGATGGCACACCAGAAGCTGTTAGTAAAGTAGAGAATGTTCAAGAACTTTTAAACGGAATTAAAGACTTTATTACAGATAAAATTGAGCAAGGAGAAGATGCATCTTTAACATCGTTTTTAGAAGATGTGGCTTTGGCAACAGATTTCGATTCCGATAAAAATAATGACAAACCAACAGTTTCTTTAATGACTATTCATCAATCTAAAGGTTTGGAATATATGTATGTTTATGTTGTTGGTTTAGAAGAAAATTTATTTCCTTCTGCAATGAGTATGAATACAAGAAGTGAGTTAGAAGAAGAACGTAGATTGTTTTATGTAGCATTAACTAGAGCAGAAAAAGTTGCTTATTTAACATATGCACAAACACGTTACAGATGGGGTAAATTAGTAGATGCAGAACCAAGTCGATTTCTAGAGGAAATAGATGATCAATTTCTATATTATATAACACCAAAAGTACCAGAACCTTCTATAAATAGGTTTGTAGATAAAAGTATTTTTGATGATGCTCCAAAAGGAATTCGTTTTCAAAAACCAATTCAGCGTAAAAAAATGGAACGAGATTTGGCAAAGAAGAAAGAAATTATCATTCCTAAAAATCTAAAAAAAGTATCTCAAGCAACTTCAAAAGTAAATTTATTTGATGGTAAAATTGTAGTCGGAAATATTGTAGAACACAATAGATTTGGTAATGGAGAAGTAATCGCTTTAGAAGGAAATGGACCTAATAAAAAAGCTGAAATTAAGTTTGGTACAGTTGGTAAAAAGAAATTATTATTACAATTTGCAAAATTAAAAGTGATTGGCTAAAAAATCAATTAAAAAACAAAAATAAAGTGTTATTTTGCAACGTTAAATAACTACAAATTATAAGTTGTCAGTTCGAGTAAAGTCTAGAACTAATAAAAATTTCTAATATTGATTAGAAATTAATAAACTTCACAAAAATAAATAAATGGAATTCGATTTAGAATACAATTCAGAAAGAACTTTAATGATAATACCAGAATATGGCAGACATATTCAAAAATTGGTAAATCATTGTTTGGCTTTAGAAACCAAAGAAGAGAGAGATAAAATGGCGAAAGCGATTGTAGATGTTATGGGTAATTTGCAACCACATTTAAGAGATGTCCCAGATTTTAAGCATAAACTTTGGGATCAACTCTATATAATGTCTGAGTTTAAATTAGACGCAGATTCTCCTTATCCAATTCCTTCAAGAGAAGAGTTACAAGAAAAACCTGAAGCTTTGGCATATCCAAAATCAGCATCAAGATATCGTTATTATGGTAATAATATCCAAACAATGATAGATATTGCTTTAAGTTGGGAAGAAGGAGATAAGAAAGAGGCGTTGGTTTTTACCATCGCAAATCATATGAAAAAATGTTATTTAAACTGGAATAAAGATACAGTAGATGATGCTGTAATATTTAAGCATTTATATGATTTATCTGATGGAAAACTAGATTTAAGAGAAACTGAAGAAACACTATCTGAAAGTAAAAACTTGTTAAGAAAGAGAAGTTCTCAAGGACAAAATCATTCTAAAAGCAACCATAAGAAACCACATCATAATAACAAAAATAGAAAAAGATATTAATGGCATCATTTAAAATTGAAGGTGGTCATAAATTAAATGGAACCATCACTCCACAAGGAGCTAAAAACGAAGTTTTACAAATACTTTGCGCAATTTTATTAACACCAGAAAGAGTTGTTGTAAATAATGTTCCTGATATTATAGATGTAAATAAACTTATTTTTATTCTAGGAGAACTAGGTGTAAAAGTTGAGAAATTAAGCAGAAACTCTTACGCTTTTCAAGCAGATAATATAGATTTAGATTATTTAGAATCAGCAGCATTTAAAAAAGATGGTAGTTCTTTAAGAGGTTCTATTATGATTGTTGGACCACTTTTAGCACGTTTTGGAAAAGGATATATTCCAAGACCAGGAGGAGATAAAATTGGAAGAAGACGTTTAGATACGCATTTTGAAGGATTTATTCGTTTAGGGGCAAAATTTCGTTATAACAAAGAAGAATACTTTTATGGAGTAGAAGCAGAGCAACTTCAAGGAACAGAAATGTTGTTGGATGAAGCTTCTGTTACAGGAACAGCAAATATTTTAATGGCAGCTGTTTTAGCAAAAGGAATCACAAAAATTTACAATGCTGCTTGTGAACCCTATATTCAACAATTGTCTAAAATGTTGAATTCTATGGGAGCAAAAATTTCAGGTGTTGGCTCTAACTTATTAATTATAGAAGGTGTAGATTCTTTAGGTGGTTGTGAGCACACAGTTTTACCAGATATGATAGAAATTGGTTCTTGGATTGGGGTTGCAGTAATGACACGTTCAGAACTAACTATAAAAAATGTTTCTTGGGAAAATTTAGGGCAAATACCAAATGTGTTTAGAAAATTAGGAATCACTTTAGAAAAAAGAGGTGATGATATTTACATTCCTGAACAAGAATCTTACGAAATTCAGAATTATATAGATGGTTCAGTTTTAACAGTTGCAGATGCTCCTTGGCCTGGATTTACACCAGATTTATTAAGTATCGTTTTAGTAATTGCAACACAAGCAAAAGGAACAGTTTTAATACATCAAAAAATGTTTGAAAGTCGTTTGTTTTTTGTTGATAAATTAATAGATATGGGTGCAAAAGTTATTTTATGCGATCCACACAGAGCAACTGTAATTGGTCATAATTTTCAGTCTCAATTGAAGGCAACAAAAATGACTTCGCCAGATATTAGAGCAGGAATATCCTTATTAATTGCAGCACTTTCAGCAAAAGGAACATCAATTATAAATAATATAGAACAGATAGACAGAGGTTACGAAAACATAGAAGCGCGTCTAAAATCTATTGGGGCAAAAATTGAAAGAATTAACGATTAGAAGCTATTTCCTGCTTTCAACACTCGCTTTTTTTGTTCAGAAAAAGAACAAAAAAGAGCTCAAACAAATGTTTCAATCAGGGCTAAACTAGTTTGCTAACTAAAAGATAAATAAATAAATAAATAAATAAATAAATAAATTAAATAGTGTCAGTTTGACACTATTTTTTTGTTGGCAACATTTTTGCCAATAAATTGTAGACAATTTAACGATTACAAAGAAATGAGTAAGATAGAAAATATAAAAGACGAAGAAATCTTAAACGAGCAGGAAACTGCCCAAGTTGAAGAAAATCAAGAAGTTGAAGCAGAAGTTATAAAAGAAGAACCAACTCCAGAAGAATTACTTCAAGCAGAAAAAGATAAATTTTTACGATTATTTGCAGAGTTCGAAAACTATAAAAAAAGAACAACAAGAGAAAGAATCGAATTATTTAAGACAGCAGGTCAGGAAGTAATGACATCTTTACTGCCAGTAGTAGATGATTTTGAACGTGCTTTGTCACACATAGAAGAAGACAAAGAAGCAGAAGAATTAAGAAAAGGAGTTTTATTAATTTATCAGAAATTTTATAACACTTTAGAGCAAAAAGGATTGTCAAAAATAGAAACCAAAGCTGGTGATGTTTTTGATGCTGAAATTCACGAAGCAATTACACAAATTCCTGCACCATCAGAAGATTTAAAAGGTAAAGTAATAGATTGTGTAGAAAAAGGATACAAGTTAGGAGACAAAATTATTCGTTATCCAAAAGTGGTAATAGGACAGTAATTAAGGCACTAGTAATTAGTCTATAGCCTGTAGTTTAAAAACTTTACTACTAACGACTAAAAACTAATGACTAAAAACTATAAAATGGCAAAACAAGATTTTTACGAAGTATTAGGAATTTCTAAATCTGCATCTCAAGCAGAAATTAAGAAAGGATATAGAAAAATGGCAATTAAATATCATCCAGATAAAAATCCAGATGATAAAACTGCCGAAGAAAACTTTAAAAAAGCTGCAGAAGCCTATGAAGTTTTAAGCGACGAAAACAAGAAAGCAAGATACGATCAATATGGTCACGCAGCTTTTGATGGTCCTCAAGGTGGAGGTGGTTTTGGTGGTGGAGGAATGAATATGGATGACATTTTCAGCCAATTTGGAGACATTTTCGGAGGTGGAGGTGGTTTTGGAGGAGGCTTTGGTGGTTTTGGTGGTGGAGGCCAAAGACAAGCCAGAGTTAAAGGAAGTAATATGCGAATTCGTGTAAAACTAACTTTAGAAGAAATTGCAAAAGGAGTAGAGAAAAAGGTAAAAGTTCGTAGAAAAGTTCAAGCAGATGGCGTAAAATATAAAACCTGTTCTACTTGTAATGGTTCTGGACAACAAATGCGCGTTACCAATACTATTTTAGGTAGAATGCAAACTGCAACAACTTGTGGTACATGTTCTGGTGCTGGAGAAATGATTAGCAGCAAACCAAATGGAGCAGATGCACAAGGTTTAGTGGTAAAAGAAGAAACTGTACCAATTAATATTCCTGCAGGTGTTACTGAAGGAGTTCAGTTAAAAGTGGGAGGAAAAGGGAATGATGCACCTGGTAAAAACTCAATTTCTGGTGATTTACTAGTACTTATTGAAGAAATTCCTCACGAAACTTTAAAAAGAGAGGGTACAAACATTCATTTTGATTTATATGTAAATTTCTCTGAAGCAGTTTTAGGAACAAGTAAAGAAGTAGAAACTGTAACAGGAAAAGTAAAAATTAAAATTGATGCAGGTACACAATCTGGGAAAATTTTAAGACTAAAAGGAAAAGGTTTACCAAGTATCGAAAGATATGGTACAGGAGATTTCTTAATTCATATAAATGTTTGGACTCCTCAAGAATTAAACAAAGAACAAAAACAGTTTTTCGAAAAAATGTCTAAGGATGATAATTTTACACCATCGCCAAATACATCTGACAAATCATTTTTTGAAAAAGTAAAAGATATGTTTTCATAAATATATGTTAAGAAATGAATATTTATTACATTAATTAAAAAAAAACTTTTTTTTAAATTAAGATTTAATATATATTTGCAATGTAGTTGGTTTACCAATTACACTTTTTCTTTTTCATAGCAATTTTTCCCACTCATTTATGAGTGGGTTTTTTTATGAATAAAAATTGTAATTTTACAATATAATAGAAATAGTAGGTTTATCTTATCGCTTTGTGCTGAACTTGTTTCAGCGTCTTTTTTAACTAATAGCAATATTTTTTATAAGATTCCGAATTAAGTTCGGAGTAAATAGGAAAGTCCGGACACCAAAGAATATTATAGCGGATAACATCCGTCCAACGTGAGTTGAGGACCAGTGCAACAGAAAGAATGTACAGTTAGGCTGTAGTGAAACCAGGTAAACTCTATAAGGTGCAATGCCATGTATATTAGAGCTTGAGAACTATTCGTTCGATTCTAAAGGGTAGGCAGATAGATTCTAAGAGTAATTTTAGAACTAGATAAATGATAAGAACCTTTTAAAGGTACAGAATTCGGCTTACAAACCTACTTTTTCTATATATTTTATGAATTCTTCATAATTAATCAATAAAAACACTTTTTCTTTGATGAAAATTTAGTGATTTAAAGAATAACTTTTTTTTATTCATTAATTACTGCAATCTATTATTTATCTTTCAAAATTCATATAAAAAGAGTAGTTTTGTGATACAAAATTATTAAAATTAGATAGATATGGCTTTTGATATTGATATGATTAAAAAAGTGTATGCAAACGTTGTAGAACGTGTGGATGCTGCTCGTGAAATTACAGGGAAACCTCTAACATTGGCAGAGAAAATTTTGTATTCTCATTTGTGGGATGGTAAACCAACAACCGCTTTTACAAGAGGTAAAGACTATGTAGATTTTGCACCAGATAGAATTGCATTACAAGATGCAACTGCTCAAATGGCCTTATTGCAGTTTATGCAAGCAGGTAAAAGTAAAGTAGCAGTTCCTACAACAACACATTGTGATCATTTAATACAAGCTAAAAATGGAGCAGGATCAGATTTACAATCTGCTTTAAATACAAGTAATGAGGTATTTAACTTTTTAGAATCTGTTTCTAATAAATATGGATTAGGTTTCTGGAAACCAGGAGCAGGAATTATACATCAAGTAGTTTTAGAAAATTATGCATTTCCTGGTGGAATGATGATTGGTACAGATTCTCATACTGTAAATGCAGGAGGATTAGGAATGGTAGCTATTGGAGTTGGAGGTGCAGATGCTGTAGATGTTATGGCAGGAATGGCTTGGGAGTTAAAATTCCCAAAACTAATTGGTGTTAAATTAACAGGAATACTGTCTGGTTGGACAGCACCAAAAGATGTAATTCTTAAAGTTGCAGGAATTGTTTCTGCAAAAGGCGGAACAGGAGCAATCGTAGAATATTTTGGAGAAGGAGCTATCTCTATGTCTTGTACTGGTAAAGGTACTATTTGTAATATGGGTGCAGAAATAGGAGCAACAACTTCTACTTTTGGATATGATGATTCTATGGAACGTTATTTACGAGCTACAGATAGAAGCGATGTTGCTGATGCAGCAAACCAAGTAAAAGATTATTTAACTGGTGATGCTGAAGTATATGCAAACCCAGAAGAATATTTTGACCAAGTAATTGAGATTAACTTATCAGAATTAAGTCCTTTATTAAATGGACCTTTTACGCCAGATTTATCTACAAAAGCAGGTTCTGATATGACAGATATTGCTAATAAAAATGATTGGCCATTAAAAGTTGAATGGGGATTAATAGGTTCTTGTACCAATTCTTCTTATGAAGATTTATCAAGAGCATCATCAATCGCACAACAAGCAATAGATAAAGGTTTAGGAATTAAAGCAGAATTTGGAATCAATCCAGGTTCAGAAAAAGTACGTTATACTGCAGATAGAGATGGTATTTTAGGGATTTTCGAAGCATTAGATGCTAAAATATTTACAAATGCTTGTGGACCATGTATTGGTCAATGGGCAAGATATTCAGATCCGTCAAACGCACCAAAAAACTCAATTATACATTCATTTAATAGAAACTTTGCAAAACGTGCAGATGGTAACCCAAATACACACGCATTTGTTGCATCACCAGAAATGGTTGCAGCTGTTACCATTGCTGGTCGTTTAGATTTTAACCCAATTACAGATTCTTTAATTAATAAAAATGGAGAAGAAGTAATGTTAGACGAACCTACTGGTTGGGAATTACCTCCAAAAGGTTTTGAAGTAAAAGACGATGGTTTTATTGCTCCAGAAGAAGATGGTAGTCACGTTGTTGTTGCTGTAAAAGACGATTCTGAAAGATTACAATTATTAGAACCTTTTACACCTATAGGTAACTCTATTACTGGTGCTAAATTATTAATTAAAGCTTTTGGTAAATGTACAACAGACCATATTTCTATGGCTGGACCTTGGTTACGTTACAGAGGTCATTTAGATAATATTGCAAATAATACTTTAATTGGTGCTGTCAATGCTTTTAACCACAAAACAAATTTTGTTAAAAACCAATTAACAGAAGATTATGATGCTGTACCAGCTGTGCAAAGAGAGTATAAAAAAGCAGGAATTAAAACAATTGTTGTTGGTGATCATAATTATGGTGAAGGTTCATCTAGAGAACATGCTGCTATGCAACCAAGACATTTAGGTGTTGCTGCTGTTTTAGTAAAATCTTTTGCTAGAATTCATGAAACTAACTTAAAAAAACAAGGAATGTTAGGTTTAACGTTTGCAAACGAAGCAGATTACGATTTAATTCAAGAAGATGATACGTTTAACTTTTTA
>JBGCFX010000168.1:0-19879 GCA_045110395.1 Polaribacter sp. | reverse complement strand
GCGCCACAAAAACCACTTCCAAATTCAAAACCTTTAACAGCATTTATAGAAAGCATTGCTCTACCTAATTCTGCATGTAATTTGTTAAAAATAGGTTCACCTAAACCAACAGGTACGTTTTGGGCTACACAAGTAATTGTACCACCAATTGTATCTCCAGCTTTTCTAATTTCTTTAACTTTAGCTATCATTTTTTTTGCGGAAACTTCATCTGGACATCGAATAATATTACTTTCAGTTTTAGAAAAATCTAACTCTTGATAAGGTTTGTCCATAAAAATATCACCCACAGAAGATGTAAATGCATTAATATTTATACTAGAAATTAATTGTTTTGCCAATGCACCAGCAACTACCCAATTAGCAGTTTCCCGAGCAGAACTTCTTCCACCGCCTCTGTAATCTCTTCCTCCAAATTTTTTATCGTATGTGAAATCTGCATGAGAAGGTCTATATATGTTAGTATTGTGGTTATAGTCTTTAGATTTTTGATTTGTGTTTTTAATAATAAACCCAATAGAAGTTCCTGTAGTTCTTCCCTCAAAAATGCCAGAATTAAATTCTACAGTATCTGGTTCTTTCCTTTGAGTAACAATTTTAGACTGACCAGGTTTACGTCTGTTTAACTCTTCTTGAATAGCATTAAAGTCTACTTCTAAACCTGCAGGAAAACCATCAATAATTCCACCAATGGCAGTTCCATGAGATTCTCCATAAGTTGTAACTTTTAATAAATTTCCGAAAGAATTAAATGACATAATAAAATATTAGAATGATGATAGCAAATATAATAAACTGTTAAAGAAAAATATACTTTTAAGAGGTTTGATAATGATTTTCAAAGTTATTAAATTGACTGTTTTTGTTGATATTAAGATAAATAGACAACTAATTGAACGATATTCAAAAAAGATGAAAATTAATGTGTTTTTTGTTTCAGAAAATAAAAAAGCTTTCTATATTTGCATCCGCATTCAGAGAATATCTGATGAGACACTTGGAGAGTTGGCAGAGTGGTCGAATGCGGCAGTCTTGAAAACTGTTGACTGTAACAGGTCCAGGGGTTCGAATCCCTTACTCTCCGCTTTTGAAACCGTAATTACTTATTATTTAAGTTTTTACGGTTTTTTTTCCTTAAAACCAAAAGTTTAAAATTCAGTTATACTCCAATATTTCCAATTATAAGAAACACTAAACCTAAAACTTAATTAATAAAGACTAATATTTATAAAATTTTTGGGTTTGACAAATTGTTATATCCAATTGTAATTAAAAATACAAAACTAAATTAGAAACTTAGTCAATAAAATAATTCAATGTTTTTAAATATTATATGATAGTAAAGTAAACTTTTAGGTATCTAATTTTTCAAATTCTGAATTATTAGAAATATATTCTGGAACTATTTCCTTAATTTTTTTAACAGTTGCAAGATTATCACAATGATTACTTAATATGCAAAGTTCAATAATTTTTTTCTTAATATCAATTACATCAATATCTCTTATTTTAGCAATCATTATTTTTTCATTGTGAGTTGGAAGTGTATTTTCACCATTTGCCAATAACTCTTCATAAATTTTTTCTCCAGATCGTAAACCAGTAATTTTAATATCCATTTCTTCTGGATAATTCAATCCAGATAGTTGAATCATTTTTAAAGCAAGATCAAAAATCTTTATAGGCTCTCCCATATCAAATACATATATTTCTCCGCCTTTACCCATAGCTCCTGCTTCTAAAACCAAATTACAAGCTTCAGGAATTGTCATAAAATACCTAGTAATATCTTTATGAGTAACAGTTAGAGGGCCACCAATATCAATTTGTTTTTTAAATATTGGAACTACTGAACCATTTGAGCCAAGAACATTTCCAAATCTAGTAGTTATAAATTTAGTTTTTCCAGTATTTTTCAAGCACATAGAATATAATTCGGAAATTCGTTTGGTGGCTCCCATCACATTTGTTGGGTTTACTGCTTTATCTGTAGAAATTACAACAAATTTATCAACTTCTTTTTCTATAGCTAGATCCATAACTATTTTTGCACCAATAACATTAACAGCAACAGCCTCATAAACATTTTCTTCCATTAAAGGTACATGTTTATATGCAGCAGCATGAAAAATTATGTCAGGTTTATAATCGTTAAAAATATTAGTCATTCTTGTTTTATTTCTAATGTCGGCAATAATAAAATGTTGTTTTTTATATGATTTAAATTCTTGTTGTAAATCATATAAAGGTGATTCTGCTTGATCTAAAAATATTAACTTTTTATAATTATATGAAACAATTTGCCTAGCAATTTCACTTCCAATAGAACCTGCAGCTCCTGTAATTAATACGGTTTTTTGATTGAACTCCTTTTTTAATATTGAATTATTAATATTAATTATATTTCTACCTAATAAGTCTTCTATTTTTACCTGTTTTATCTGGCTTACTTCTAAATCACCATCAATCCATTTATTAAATGGAGGTACTATTTTTACTTTAACATTTTGCTTTATTAGAGTATCTGTAATTTCTAAAAGTCTACTTGAAGAAATAGTTTGTATTGAAATGATAACTTCTTCAATAGTGTGTTTTTCAATAAAATTGTGAGTAATATGAGCACTATTGTAAATTTTAACCTGATTAATTTGTTTTCCTATTTTATTAATATCATCTTCTATAAACCCAATAACAGTATAATTAGTTTTATTGTTTTTTGTAAGTGCTCCGTAAGTTATTAATCCAGAGTTTCCTGCACCATAAATAAGCACATTTGTATATTGATTAATTTTGTTAGATATAGATTCATAAAATACTTTAAAAATAAATCTCGAAATAATTAAAGCAAATGTGCTAGAAAAATAATGAATAATAGTTATGGAAATAGGTATGTTATAGTTATAAAGAATTGCAAAAATTCTAAAAATTAAAACCGTAAAAAGAATTATGGAAGACATTAATAATGTTCCTTTAAAAACATTAAATACATCTCTTGTTCCTGTATGTCTAATAATACCTTTGTAGGAACCTACTAATAAAAACGAAATTAATCCTACAAGAAAAATAAAAGGTAATTGATAAAAAAGTTTTATTTTATTAAATTCAAAAGTAAAATCAAATCTTACAAAATAGGCAAAAATAAAAGAGAGGATTACTAAAATTATATCTACAGTTAGTACTACCCATTGAGAGGCATATTTACTCAACCTTTTAATTATAAAAATTTTTGCATTCAAGCTATTTTAATTTATTTAGTTAAACTTATTACACTGGTTTTCATTATCTATATATTAATTAAAATAAGTAGTAATTACTTCTTTAATTCTTAAACAATCTTCTTCTGTAAGGTTAGAACCAGAAGGTATGCATAAGCCATTGTCAAATAATGACTCTGCAACATCTCCTCCATAATAAGGATAGTTAGAGAAGATTGGTTGCAAATGCAAAGGTTTCCATAAAGGACGAGATTCAATATTGGCTTTTTCAAAAGCTAATCGTAAAGTTTCTCTGTTAACCTCTTTATCAGAATTAGGATTAATAATAATAGTTGAAAGCCAATAATTAGAAAAATAATCATTGTTTGGAACTGAAAAAACACTTACCTCATCAATATTTTTGAATAGGTTTACATAAAAATGATGCATTTTTCCGCGTAATTCTATATGAGTATCTAAAACTTCCATTTGTCCACGACCAATTCCTGCACAAATATTACTTAAACGATAATTATAACCAATCTCTTTATGTTGATAATGAGGTGCTTTTTCACGCGATTGTGTTGCTAAAAATGTTGCTCTTTCTTTTATTTCTAAATTATTGGTTACCAAAGCTCCACCACTAGAAGTTGTAATAATTTTATTTCCATTAAATGATAAAACGCCAATATCTCCAAAAGTTCCACATTTTTGACCTTTATAACTACTTCCTAAAGCTTCTGCACTATCTTCTAAAATGGGTATTTCATACTGATTTGCAATTGCTCTAACCTCCTCTATTTTATAAGGAACACCATACAAATGAACAGCTATAATTACCTTAGGTTTTTTACCTTTTGCAATACTATCTAAAATGGCAGTTTTTAGTGCTTTAGGGCAAAGATTCCAAGTATCAAGTTCACTATCAATAAAAATGGGTGTTGCCCCTTGATATAAAATAGGGTTTGCTGACGCCGAAAATGTCATACTTTGACAAAGCACAGTATCGCCTGCCTTAACTCCCAATAAAATAAGACCTAGATGAATAGCAGCAGTGCCAGAATTTAAAGCTGACACATAAGATTCGTTGCCTAAGTATTTTTCTAATTCAATTTCGAATTCATTAATATTAGAACCTATTGGAGCTACCCAATTAGTGTCAAAAGCTTCTTTCACAAACTTTTCTTCATTACCTCCCATATGAGGTGAAGAAATCCATATTTTTTTGCTATTTGTCATTTTGAATTATACGAATATATTTTATTGGCTTAATCATTAGCCAAAAAAACAATTTAATTTAATCTTGTACTATTATATGTATATAAAGAGGAAAAAAAACATTTAAAAAGGAATTATAAATACTTTCGCAGACTTATTTACATTTTTTTTAGCATTTATCTTACAATTAAATTTTAATTATTCCCAATAAATGGTTCAGTCGTAGATTGTCCTTCTAGATTTATTCCTTCTCTAAGAAAGACCTTCTTAAGGGTCAAAAATAAAATTTTTATATCTATGAAAAAAGAAATCTGATCTACATACCAAACATCATATTCAAATTTCTTTTCCCAACTAATCAGATTTCTACCATTAACTTGTGCCCATCCTGTAATTCCTGGTTTAACTTTATGACGTCTGTTTTGAAAATCAGAATATAGTGACATATATTCTGGTAACAAAGGACGAGGACCAATCAAACTCATGTCTCCCATAATAACGTTTAATAATTGAGGTATTTCGTCTAACGAAGTTTTCCTTAAAAACAAACCAATTTTTGTTAGTCGTTTTACATCAGGCAGCAAATTACCTTTACTATCTTTTTTATCATTCATCGTTTTAAATTTAATAATTTTAAAGATTTTCCCATTTTTTCCAGGACGTAATTGAAAGAAAAAAGGTTTGCCTTTATTTGTGAAACATAAACAAATGCCCACTGTAATGAATAATGGACTTAATAAAAGTATCCATAATATGGATAAAATAAAATCGAATATTCTTTTATTATAACGTTTATACATAATTGATTAATTAGTATTTTCTATTTTAAGATCTAGAGCTAATTTTCTACTAAATAATTTAGATCCTATTTTATTTAAGTGACTTGCATTATAAAATAGATTTTTTCTTAATGATATATTGTCTTTAGAATAATTTAGAAAAGTAACTTTATATTTCTTAGAGATTTTTTTGTAATAAGTGATTGCTTCTTCTCTGTTGATGGTATAATTTTGACCATCTATATATTCTGGAGCATAGACTAATGTAACAATAATATTATCTTTTATACATTCCTTCAGAAATTGCTCAAATAAGTTCAAGGTTTCTAAATGAAACTTGATTTTATACTTTTGTTTACTAGTAAGTATACTATCTACATTTTTATCCCATTTTTTATCAAATCCTTTATATCCTTTATTTCTATACTTAGCAGTATCCCCTTTTTTACCTATTAATTGCGTGGCTATATTTTTAATTACTCGATTTTTTCCTATATACCTTAGAAAAGGGATATAATAATCTGAAGTATTAAATCCTTTGTAAGTATTAGTATATGAGTGTATATTTTTATTCCATAACATATAAGGTAAGAACTGTTCTTGCTGATATAATTCAGCTCTTTTTTCTAAGGTAAATATATCTACATTAAGTAGTATATGATTAGGTTTCTTGTTGTGCTTAATATATTCTAAGTGTCTTAAATATTGTAGCCAAAAGTTATGACCATCCATACCAAAGTTATATGTTTTTTTTTGTAAAGTGTTTTCAATAATTTCCGAATCTATTTGAACCCAAGCTCGAGAAGAACCGTAAATGGCAATATCACAATTTATTTTAGATTCATAAATATCATTCCAAACTTCATATTCACCAGGGAATTTGTTGTTTTCTTTTAGAATATTAGAAAATAGTATATCTAAAGGATAGCTTATAAGAAGCAAGGGTAATATAAAATAGGCTAAATTTTTTGTGAATTTCTTCATATTTAGAATTGAAAGTATATAAATTCTTGTTCATTACCTCTAAACCATAATATAGAGATTACTATTACATAATACATTGCATATTTAATTGGTTTTTTCCATTTTAAACCTATTGTTTCTATTCCGTATTTACCTTCTCTTCCAATCCATTCAATAATTATAAAAAATAGTATTAAAATTAATTCTTTTGAGGGTATAAAATCTGGTATTGTAAATAAAGATGGAGAGAATATTACTTTAATATAATTTATAGCGTGTGTTATATTTTCTGCTCTAAAAAAAATCCAAGAAAAAACGATAAGAGAAAAAGTACATATAATTTTAAAAGTTTCTTTTGCATTTGGCACATATTTTCCTTGCGCAACAATACCTAAGTTAGCTCTATTAGAATTGGTGAGTAAAAGAGGTAAGAAATAAATAGCATTTAGTAGCCCCCAAACTATAAATGTCCAGTTTGCTCCGTGCCAAAAACCACTTACTGTAAAAACAATAATTGTGTTTCTAATTTTTTTATAAATACTACCTCTGCTACCTCCTAAAGGAATATATAAATAATCTCTAAACCAAGTTGATAATGATATGTGCCAACGCCTCCAAAACTCTGCAACATCTCTTGAGAAATAAGGAAATGCAAAGTTTTGTTTTAAATTAAACCCAAATAATCTTGAGGTTCCTATAGCAATATCTGAGTATCCTGAAAAATCGCCATAAATTTGAAATGTAAAAAATAATGCTCCTAAAATTAGTGTACTTCCAGAAAGATCATCAGAATTATTAAATATATAATTGGCATACTCTGCACAGTTATCTGCAATCACTATTTTTTTAAATAACCCCCAAAGTATTTGTTTTAATCCATCTACAGCTTTTGTATAATTAAATGTGCGTTTTGTTTTAAATTGAGGCAATAAGTGAGTAGCTCTTTCTATTGGACCTGCTACAAGTTGAGGAAAGAAACTAACAAAGGCAGCGAAATTAAAAACATTTTCTTCTGGATTTAATTTACCTTTATAAACGTCTATTGTGTAGCTTAAAGTCTGAAAAGTATAAAAACTAATTCCTACTGGTAAAATTATATTTATAGAATTCCCAGCAAGTTCTTTTCCTAAAAAAGAAAATACAGTTGTAAAATTATCAATAAAAAAATTATAGTATTTAAAGAAACCAAGAATACCTAGGTTTATACTTAAACTTATTAAAAGCAATATTTTTCTATTTACTTTTTTGTTTGTTTGGGCAAGTAGTTTGCCAATAGAATAATCTACAAGAGTGCTTATTAAAATTAAAGATAGAAAACGCCAATCCCACCAGCCATAAAAAACATAACTTGCTAAGACAATAAAAATGTTTTGACTTTTAAGATTTTTATTGGTTACACACCAATATAGAATAAAAATAATGGGTAAGAATATGGCAAAATCTAATGAATTAAAAAGCATATTTATTTTTATTATTCTACATTAAAAAGGTTTTATCTTTTAGCATTATAACCATATCCATACCCATAAGTTCCACTCATATTAGATGATGCATAATTTAACAAAATAGCTAAATTAACTAACCTACCATCTAAATGATATTTTTCTGGGATACTTAACAACCCTTTGTCAGAATAATTTTCTTTAACAACATATACAGTTATATCTGCTAATTTACTGATGAGTAATGTGTCTGTTACTAAACTTACAGGAGCTGTATCTACAACAATATAATCATAATGCTTTTCTAAATATGTAAACATAGTTTGCACTCTTTCGTTCATTAACAATCCTGATGGGTTTGGTGGAATAATTCCTGGTGGAATAATAGCTATTGCATCATTTTCATTATTTTCTTTACAAATAATATCCTCTACTCTTAAATTAATATCAGTTATAAAGTTTGTAAAACCTTTTGTCATTTTACCATCTGGAAGTTCAAGTATTTCATGAAATTTTGGAAATCTAAAATCTGTACCTATATAAACAACTTTCTTTCCTGATATTGCTAAAGATTTAGCAATATTTGATGAAATAAAAGTTTTACCTTCTCCAGAGATACTTGATGTAGTAAAGATAACTTTACCAGTTTCTTTCTTAACACCAGCTAATAAAAAATCTATATTAGTTCTTAAAATTCTAAAAGCTTCAGATATGGGTGTTGTATTAGTTTTGTTAATAACAAATTGATTTTTAGATTTAGATTTAGGAATAGACCCCAAAAAAGGAATAGATACCAATTCTTCTATATCTTTTTTAGATTTAATACTAGTGCTAAACAAATCTTTAGCGTATATAATAACAAAAGGAATTAAAAACCCAAGTAAACTAGATAATAAATAAGTGCTTTTTTTATTAGGAGATACAGGTTGCAAGCTTATTGCTGTAGCTCTATCTATAACTCTAGAATTTGGCACTGTAATATGGCTAGTAATGTCTGCCTCTTCCTTTTTTTGAAGAAGATATAAATATAATTGTTCTGTAACACCTTGGTCTCTACCTATTTTTCTTAAATCTTTTTGTATTTCTGGAGCTTCAAATATTTTGCTCTCAAACTTTTTATTTCTTTGTTTTACTCTATTTAATTTAATAACTACTCTATTTTTAAGACTATTTAAACTTTGTAAAAGAACATCTCTTAAGCCTTCTAATTGGTCATCTATATTTATTACAATAGGATTTTGTAATGTAGACGTTTTTAGTAAACGTTTTCTTTGTAAAACCAAGGTATTATACTTACCAATTTCTGTAGAAACTGCTGAGTCATCTAAACCTAAATTACTAGGAATAAGATCATTTTTTGATTGTTTATCATTAATAAAATCGATTGTAGATTGAATTAAAAGGGTTTGTGTTTCAAAAATGGCAAGTTCTTTTTTGTTTTCTAAAGATATATCTGCCAGCCTTCCTGAGGCTCCAGAAATGTCTTCGCTAACACCATATTTAGACATATATTTAGCAGCTTCACTATCTACATTAGAAAGGTTTTTAGATATTTCATTTAAACGATCATTTATAAATTCTGCAGTTTTATTTGAAGTTTCATTCTTATTTTTAATAGTTCGTTTTCCATACTCATCTATAAGATTATCGATAAAATTCTCTGCTCTTTCTATAACAGCGTCTCTTAAATAAACTTGTAAAACTGATGAATTCTGACCTACCACATTAATACTTAAACGACCTCTAAAACTATCTACCAAACTTCTAGTAGGAACAAGTTTAATTTTAATAACAAGCCCTATTGATGCATTTATGTTATTTAGATTAGGTATAAGAACAGCATTACCTACTTTGGTGCTTACAGATGTGCCAAATTTATGACTGCTAATATCATTATAATCATCATCTACAAAAGAAAAAGAAGTTTCTGACTTAACACGAATATTAAAAGTGCCATATTGTTTGGCAAGAATAGAATCTGCAACCAAAAAATTTATCCTTACAATAGGGTTTTTATATTCTTCGATATCTAAAACTCTTCCTTCATAAAAATATTGAACATTTAGTTTTAATTTTTTAATTACATTTCTAATGAGTGTTTTTGATTTTAAAATCTGTATTTCATTTTCAATTTTATCTTGAGTTTGGTCTAATCCTAAATCTTTAAAAACAGATAGACCTGCATCACTTAAATTATCTTCTTGAGAGATAACAATTGTAGATGACACATCATACATTGGTATTGTATATTTTAATGATGTATATGCCAAAATTGTGCATACAATAAAACAAAGTAAAAACCAATACCAATACTTAAAGTAGCTTAAGAATAAATCTTTATAGCCTTTTGTATTATGAGCTTTAGAATTACTATCATTAATAGAGTTTGACTTCATATATTACAGTTTTCTTACTTATTTTATCTTGTTATAGCAATTACAGAAATAATAATACCCAAAACAGATGTGATTGAGGTTAATATTGGCAACCAGTCATTACTTCTTGATGCTTTTTTCTTAGAAGTATTAGGCTCTACATAAATAATATCATTTTGAGCCAAATAATATACAGGAGAATTAAAAATTTCTTGAGAAGACAAATCTAATTTATGTACAATCTGTTTGTTATTTTTTACACGTATTACAGTTATATTGGTTCTCTTTCCTGAAATACTTAAATCGCCAGCAAGACCAATAGCTTCTAAAATATTAATTTGTTCATTATTTATAGTAAATGGTCCTGGATTATTAACTTCACCTAAAATAGTAATTTTAAAGTTTTCTAATTTAACAGTTACTATTGGGTTTTTGATGTACGTTTTTAATTTTTTCTTAATCATTGTTTTTACTTCTACATTAGATAGGTTGGCTATTTTTAACTGCCCAATAACAGGAAACTCTATCATTCCATTAGCATCTAGCAAATACATTGGTGCTGTAGATGAAGTTGCACCTAAATTTGATGCCCCATTTTTTGAAGCTAAAGAAGACGAACTAATATTAAATGGAAGTGCAGTTTCTGGGTCTTCTGCAGATACAACAATACTAATAATATCTTGAGGTTTATAGGTTGTAATAACTTTGGTTAAGGCAGTAATTTCTTGTTTATTTTTAAGCCCTTGAAAATAGGCAATGTCTTTTGGTGTGCCACAAGAGAAAATCAATAAAAATAACAAGAAAACTCTCGTAATTTTTTTAAACGCACCAAACTTTAATATTATATTTTTACTTTTCATAAAAGTATTCTTTTCTTTATTTTTCATTCTTAGTAAGTTCATTATACTCAGCTAATATTAATTCCCAAATATCTTTTTGTTCATAATTTTCACAGATAGATGTTCTAGAATTATCAATTAAATGTTCATAATATTTGGTGTCTAAAAGTAATCTTTCCATTCCACTTTGCAATGCTTCTGTATTTTTTACTGGAACAATTGTACCATTTAAGCCATCAGTAATAATCTCATTACAACCATTAATATCTGCTACAATACTAGGTGTTTTCATTGCACTGGCCTCTAAAACTGTATTAGGAAAACCTTCTCTATAGCTTGGGAATGCTAATACATTAGAAATACTCAAAAAGGGTCTTACATCATCTTGCCAATTCAAAACAATTATATTTTTATTTATATTAATTTCTGCTATTGTTTCTGGCAATAATTCTGCAGTAAGAGGATCATAATATCCTACTAGAAGAAGTTTAGTATGATTGTGTTTTTCAGCTAATTGCTTAAAAGCATTTACCAATTCATTAATTCCCTTATCTCTTACAATACGTCCTAAAAAAATGAAGAGAAAATCTAATTTATTTATTGATAATTCTTCTCTTAGCTTTATATTACTTTCTTTAGAATACAAAGATGGGTCAAAATGAGAGGTATTTACTCCATTTGAACTCCCAACACCTAAAACTTTCATTTTTTTGCGATCTGTAAAGTTATTATCAATTATAATATCTTGAAGTCCGAAAGAATTTGGATAAATCTTTGTTGCAAAAGAATATGTTATCTTTTCTACTGTGTTAAGAATTCGCCTTTTTATTCCTGTTGCTTCTACTAATGGTAACCCTGCAATGTCATGTAATCTATGAGGAACACCCGCAATTTTAGCTGCTATCATAGCCAATGTACCAGCTTTAGGTGTATGACTATGAACAATTAATGGTTTTTCTTTCTTAAAAACTTTGTATAAATGATATAATGCCAAAATATCCTTAATAGGAGTTATTTGTCTTGTCATTTCTACTGGTATTATTCTGGTATTTTCTCTCTGAATTAACTTTTCGATAATCGATTGCCCATCTATAGGTTCTCCTTTACTACCTACACCAATCATATTATAATGGGTAGAAACAAACCTTAACTGACCTTGCAGTAAATTATTTAATGAACCTAAATGAGTTACTACTCTTATAATTTTTTTCATTTTTGCATTCTATCTATTATCCCAATACAATATACAAATAACCATTAATTTTTAAACTATACCTTAAAAAAGAGTTTGAAACTGAATAAAATACCTCTAAAGAGGAATAATACTGCTTCAATTTAACATTTCATTATACAAATTAATATGAGCATCAATCATTAAAGAAATGTCATATTGCTTAGCTCTATCTGCACATTGTTTACTTACTTTATCATAATACTCTTTATTAGAAAATAATTGATGTAGAATTTCTTTCAATTTAATATGGTCTTTTGATTCAAATAATAAACCTGCAGATTCTACTACTTGAGATAAGCCATCTACATTTGTTGCTACACAAGGAAGCCCTGAAGCCATTCCTTCTACAATAGCCAACCCAAAACCTTCATAATGAGATGACAATATACAAATATCAGATGTTTTTAAAAGTCGGCTTACATCATTTCTATATCCTAAAAAATGTACCCTTTCACTTATTTTTAAGTGAGATGCCAATTTCTTTTTTTCTTCAATCAAAACACCATTTCCTACTAATAATAAATGCACATCTTTAGGTAATAATTCAATCGCTTTAAGAAGTGTATCTTGATCTTTTTGATCTGTAAAACTGGAAATTTGTATTACTATTTTTGCTTTTTCAGGTAACCCTATATCACTATTAGAATATCCAATAGATTCTTGAAATAACTTTGTATTAATACCATTATTTATCAATTTAATAGTAGTATGATTATTTCGTAAATAATTTTGCAAATTATTTTTTACTCCTTCTGAAATTGCGATAATTTTATGATATTTATTGTAAATATATTTATCTAAATATTTGAATAAAGGTAAATGTCGTCTTCTATTTTCAGTACTATGTTCTGTAAATAATAACTTTGTTTTATGTTTTAGAAAAAGTGTTGCAAAACCTAACCAATATAAACTTGGAAATAAATGAACGTGTATTATATCATATTGCTTAATATATTTTCTAATCCAAAAAATATGAGATAAACTATAAATACTACGAAGTTTTTTAGGTGCTATAATTTTAATTTTATAACGTTCTTCTAACTCTTGGTAAAAAAATGTTTTTTCATTATGCAAAACCATTACTTCTACATCTAAACCTTTCTTCTTAAATTCTGGAACTGTATCTAAAAGTAATTTTTCTGCACCACCAAAGTGAAGCGAATTAATTATGTGTAATAGCTTCATCGTTCATTTTTTTGAGTAAGGGTATCCTTTATGTATAGTATCATTCCTAAAGGGATGAAAGGAAAAGCAATTAATTGACTATCAATTAATTTTAGATTTTTGGAAGCATTTGAAAGATCACAGAAATAAAACCTCCAGAAATTTATATATGCTTTACTTCTAATTTTAAAATTTATAACCTTTATTTTACCTAATTCTGCATAGAGATTCATAGCTCCTCTAGGAAATAAACGTCTTAATCTTATAGAATTTAATGTGAGACCATTATTTAGATATTCACATTCATAAATATTTTCTGAGAAAAAAAGTAGCTTGTACTTTAAAGCCATTTTATTCCAAACAATACTTTCTGAAAGAAATTTTTCTTTTCCAAATTTTGGAAAAGGATATTCCTTTAAAACTGCTGTTTTTATAACTTCTGCTCTATCTCCCATTATCTTATGGGTATACCTATATTCTAAGGTAGTACATAAAATTTCGTTCTTTAACATCTTAGTACCTATAACATTTCCATCAAAATAACATCTTAAACCAACAACTCCTGCTATTTTACTATTATTTCTTATTTTATTAAATTTTTCACTAATTATTTCTAAAGATTTTTGGGGTAATCTATCATCACTATCTACTATAAAAAAACACTCTCCATTTGCTATTGATACACCTTTGTTAATTGCTATATGTTTTCCTTGATTTTCTTGTTTCTCATATATAATAGTAAGACTATTTTCTTTTTTAATTTTTTTTATAAATTCTCCTGACTCATCTGTGCTACCATCATCAACAATAACCCATTCAAAATTTTTATAGGATTGCTTTTTAAGGCTTTCATATAATACACCTAATAAATCTACTCGATTGTAGGTTGGTGTAAAAACAGTTATTTTTAAATCTTCCATAGTTCTCATTTATAAATATCCTATTAACCAACATAATGCAATACTAGTTAATAATGCACCTCCTATAAACTTAGATTGATTTACAATATTTTTACTATAAACAATAGGGTGAATTAGTAAAAAAGGGATTAAAACCCATGATAAATAAGCGACTCTATCTGTATACTTAATGTAAATAAAATACATCCAGATTGTATTACTTAGCAAAAATGTGTTGTACATAAGTGTGTAAAACTTGTCTTTATAATCTAGCTTATAAATAAAATAATAACCATAAAATACAACTACGCCACTGTATATTATAAAGCTAAATCTAAAGGATGAAGCCTGGTAAAAAGTACTTGTATCTATACCTGTATAATTTGCTCGGCTATCTATAGTACCTATTGTAAATGTTAAAAAAGTATCTATAAATACTTTAATTTTTTTTCATAATAAAAAACAAATAGGAATACTTACTAACCAAATTTTAATTAAAAGTCTGCTGTTTTTTATAAAGTGTACTACTAAAAAAACGAATATTGGTAATAATAAACTAAGGTGTATACTTAATGAAAGTGCAAAAAGACCTATAAGAATCCATTTTTTATTGTAAAAAGACAATGCAAATATAAAGATTGAACCTGCTAAGCCACTTCGCATAGTATTTATACCAAATCCCCAAAAAGTAAAAGAAGTTATAAAAAGTGCCAAAGCAAAATATGTATAATCTTTAAACCATTTTTTTAAACCAAAATAGACTAAAAATATATATAAGAAGGCGTTTATAAAAAAGTACATCTGTACGTTTACAAATTGAGATAAAATTTTTGTGTAATAAAAAAAACCAAAATCTTTATCCACAATCCAGTTAGAATTATCTCTAACCTTATGAAAATATAGATTGTAAGTATAGGTATCACCAAAAAAGCGCCAACTTGCGTAAGGGTTTCTTAACCCAATTAGCAGTAATGTAATTATTAATAAGACAATAGATCCAATCAATAGATTTTCTTTAGGGAAATCTTTTAACTTTTCTATTTTAAATAGCGGAAGTACTGTAATAAAAATTAAAACAGTAATCGATAATAAAAACACATTTAGTAAATCGCCATCAGGTATCATCTAGAAATACTTTTAAAAAGTTGACTACAATAGATATTCCAAGTACTTTTTTTAAGCACTCTTTCTCTTGCTTTAATAGCTTGTTCTTCTATTTTTTTCGGTGTTTTTATGATTGAAGTTAAAATTTGTTCTAGAGATTCTGTGTTGTCAGATTCAAACAACCAGCCACCATTTTTGTGCTCTATTGCATCAGAAATACCACCTGTTTTTGTTCCTATTACAGGTGTACCACAAGATTGTGCCTCTAAAAATACCAAACCAAAACCTTCTACTTGATTCGATTTTTCTTGTTCTCTTGTAGCTAAAATAAATACATCATTATTTCTATAGAAATTAGGTAATTTTTTATCATTTATAAATCCGTGAACTATTATTTGTTCTTTAATAGGAGATTTTTTTATCAAGGTTTTTAAATCATTAAAAAATGGACCTGTTCCTGCAATATGCCACTCAATTTTTGAGCGCAAAGATTCTGGTAAATTTTCGAAAGTTTTAAGAATAAAATCGTGCCCTTTAAATTCTAATATTCTTGCAACTGTACAAAATTTTATAATTTTTGAAGACTCTTTTATCGTTTTAGAAGGGCTAAAAAAAGTATGGTTTACACCAAGAGGAAGTGCAGTAACATTCGCTTTTGATGAAATTTTTTCAACTAAATTTTTAGTGAAATGGCTATTTGTAATCACTTTTTTTACATTACTCAAAACCCATTTGGCATATATTGGTAACCAAAATAATTTACGAAATTTAGAAGAACCTGATAAAAATTCTGCTCCATGACCTAAAACAAATATATTTTTCATTCCTGCCAAATAAGCTAAAAAACCTTCAGGATGCCAAATACCACAAATTACATCATAGGTATCTTTATTTTTTAATTTACGTAAAATTTGGTATGTCTTTAGTTCACATATAAAACGTTTTGGAGGTAGTTTTATAATTTCTATCTCTGATGATACATTATAAGGTTCTGTAACCCCAACAATATCTACAGTTATCACTTTAATATTTTTGTAGTAAGGTTTTAAACCTATTGTAATCTCATAACACAAACGTGCAATGCCTCCAGTAGATGGGGGAAAATCATAAGATAAAACAATGAGGTTTCTTTTTTTCAAAATATTTTTAAATTAATTACTTGTATTTAAAACTGGTATTAAAGCAACTTCTTTGCCTTCTTTTTTTCCTTGTTCATAACTTTTATAAAGAGAGATATCTTTATAACCTCTTACATAACCAAGAACAACTTTTAAAAGATATAAATGTGCTGTAAATCTGAAATACCAAGGTAAATATCTATGAATAATAATTGTACGATTTCTTGAAAGTGAATATACATATTTATGAATATCTGTAACTCTGCAACCACCTGTTTCTGCTGCAAGATGATACATGTGTGCTTTATAATTATAAAAAATTGTGTGTCCAGCTTTTTTTACCCTTAAACAAATATCTGTCTCTTCATAAAGTGCAGCTCCTTTTGAGAGGTTTTCGTCTAAACCACCAACTTCATTAAAAACACTTTTTTTGATTGAAAAATTACCTCCACCTGCGTGATCTATTACTTTTTGAGCCTCTTTATGAAAACCTCTTAAAGGATTTGCGCTAAATTTTATAAACTTTCCTATTTCACAATCTATATTTTTTTTAAACTTTTCTGTGATGCCTCCAGCAACTATAGCAATTTCTTTTTTATTTAGAAATAGAAAATGTTGGGTTAACAAATCTGGGTTGCAAATAATATCATCATCAAGATATAATAAATAGTTATAAAGTGATAAACATGCACCATAATTTCTGGCTTCTGGTAAACCTTTAAAATGCGTTATATGATGGTATTTTATATTTTGATGTTCTTTAGAAAATTTAATTACACTAGCATTTTTTTGATTTGATTGATCTACAACAATAATCTCAAACGGAAAATGAAAATCTTGACAAACAAGATCTTTCAACGTATTTATTAAAAACGTTGTTCTATTTAAAGTTGGTATTATTACTGAGAATCCTTTCATGATTGTAATAATTCAAACACATTTATAAATGCTTTTACTTGAGAAGATGCTAAATATCTTTTACAATAAACTTCGTTAGGTTTTTTTATAATTTGCGGGTTTACCAATAATTCTCTTAATTTCTCTACACTATCCTTCTCTTCAAATTTTAAAAATGTAGCAGTATTTGCTTTTAATAATTCTTTTTTTGCTTCACTTATTTCTGGTACAAAAGCTAAAACTTGTTTTTTTAGAGCTATGTAATCTATCAATTTTGCAAAAACACACCACCAATAGGCTTTATCGCCATTAATTAAGAGTACATATTTAGATTTTTCTATCTTTTCATACAATTCTGATTGTGGTATATGGTCATAAAAAACTACATTATTTTTTAAGTCGAGTTTTTCTACAAAAGGCAATGCAACTTTTTCATTAATTTCTTTATTACCAATAATATGGATTTTAGGTATTTTATTTTCTGATAAATCTTCGATTGCTTTTTTGTAAAGTTTAAAAAAGGAATCTTTATATTCTTTTAAATACTCACCCACAAAAATCAGCGTATTTTCTTTTTCTTGTTGAGGTTTTGGTATATAATCATCATCTATACCTGTTGGAATAAATTCGAATTTATGGTCATATTCCCCTTGATACTGATCATGAAAAATGAGTCCATAAGAAGAAGAGGTTCCTATAATTTTATCAGCATATTTAAAAGTTTCATCTTGTATTTTTTTTTGATGATTGTAAACTTTAGCTAAAGATGAATGGAATCTTTTACCATAGGTTATTGGATCTCTAAAATCTGCAACCCATTTTATATTTAAAGTTTTTTTTAGTTCAACACCAATTTCATTAGGTGTAAAAGGCAAACACGTTGTAAAAACGGTTCCTATATTTTCTTCAATTATTAGTTTCTTTGCTTGTCTTATAGCTCTTTTTTTCCAAGTCCAAAAACGATCTGGATTTTTTAAATAACGATTAAGTATGTAATTATATATTTTTGACTTTACAGATGTTTTATTAGTCTCTTTATTATCTATTGAAGTACTATTTTCTTTTTCCACATCAAAAACACCTTGTTTTTTTAATGTTTTGTAGGTTCTATCTGCACCACCAAAAGTCATTTTTAATCCTCTAACACTGGGTTCTATATATTTAGTTCTATAAATAGGAATTCCTTTCAATTCATCTAAAAGATCTAAGTTTTCATTGTATGTGTAATTTTCATCAACAGTAATCACATAAGGGATCCAGCCAGAACGTTTTAAATATTTTGCAAGTTTGTGCGCTCTAAAAACAGCAGCATGTGTTTCTGGAGCAAAAAATGGAGTTATAATAAGTACTTTTTTATTCATTACTAAGAACCTGTTTGTACATATTTATATTTTCTTTGACTAATTTATCTTGATCAAAAAGATGTAAAACCCTTTTTCTTGCATTAACTCCTAATTCAGAAGCTAATTCTTTATCGGTTAGTAATTTATTAATTTTTTTTGCAAATTCTATATAATTTTCTGGATGTTCTAACAAACCAGAATGTTTATTTTTAATAGATTCTTTTGCCCAACCTATAGATGATGCTACTATTGGTTTTTGCATTGCCATTGCTTCTAACCAAGAAATAGGAAATGCTTCTGCATAACTTGGAAATACACAAACTGCACATTTTGCAATTTCTGCGGACATTTTTTCATAGGGAATTACGCCTTTGTAAACTATTTGGTTTAAAGCAGAAGGAGATAAAATTGTTTTCATTACTTCCCAAGTTGAGGTTTTTTCTAAAAAATCTACACTATCTTTTCCTATTAAAATTAATTTTGCTAATGGATTTCTTAAATGGAGTTCATTAAAAATATGTGCCAATGAAATTACTCCTTTCTTACGCACTAAAGTTCCAAAATAGAGAATATCCAAATTGTTTGAGTTTTCTCTATTTTCAATCTTAAAAGCATTTGTATCTATTCCGTTATAAATAGTTTTAAAACGAAAATTTTTAATCGAAAAAACTTTTTCCGTTAATTCACCAGAAAAATTACTTACAGCAATTACATACTGTGATTTTTTAATAGCTTTTTTTTCTAAATAATATAATAATCGTGGTTTTTTTATTCCTTGTAAAAAGTTAAAATAGGTAACAGATCCGTGAATTCTGGTAATTAGCGGTATTTTAAAATTACAAAATGCGTGCATTCCTTCCCAATCAGGTGCTTCAATAATATCAATTTTATCCTTTGAAATATATTTTTTTATAACTGTATTAAATTTAAATCTGTTTTTAAAAGGTGATAAAATTGATGGACTTACAGCTTGCATTTCGACAATGCGAATCTCATCATCATACCAAACTTTATTATTATTAGATAAACATAAAAACACGGTTACTTTGTGATTCAATTTTGTTAACGACTTTGCCATTAATTTAACAAAAGAACCTATTCCACCAGCTGGTGAAAATGATGGATGAGGATATTCTGTTGTTATGAAGGCAATATGCATCATTATTTAATATATTTTTTACGCAAATATTTATTTATAGGCATTTCAAAATAAGTATATAAAATTCCACTACCAAGAATTGAAATTCCTAAAGCAGTTAGAATAAGTAAATACCCATTATCAAAAATTCTTAATTTATAATTTATAATCC
>JBGCFX010000167.1:0-6546 GCA_045110395.1 Polaribacter sp. | reverse complement strand
GGAGTAGGAGCATAGCCTTTTAAGCTAAAAGATTTGGGTAAAGCTGTAAAACTTCTGGTTACTAAAGGCACAGATTGTGGAACCTCATTATAAAGAGATTCGTCAAACTTTAATCCTGTACCAAATTGTTCTTGAGATGATAGTATACTTGTAAAAAATAAGCAAACTAAAAGAAACGAAAGATTTTTCATTTTAATGTTTTTTGAGTTACATAGCAAATGTCTGCATAAATATAGCAAAAAAAAATACGTCATTTGACGTATTTTTACATTAAAGAAAAAAGCTACTCAATATTTTAATCTAGCCTTATTATTTCTTTAACCTTGTTTTTATTGAGGTAGTTTTTAATAATAGATTTAGATAATTCTTTATTATTAATAGGAGTAAGGAGTGTTTTTAAGATTTCTAAATCATTTTTTTGATGTCCTAATCTTGTATATCCATAGCCAAAAACTTCATTATTTTCTATTAAAATAATAGCTTGTTCTTCAACTTCTCTTCCTTTATCAACAATTAAAAAGGTATTATTATTAAAGTCTTGTAAGTTTAATTTTCTTTTCTTTTTAAAGTTGAATTTTGGAGACAAAGCTTCTAATTCTATATCATATTTTAACCTTCTAAAAAGTTCATTGCCAGTTTTATCAAAAGAAATAGATTGTGCTCTATCTTGTATTTTAACAGCTCTTTTTGTTACTTTAAGAAATAGTTGGTTTAATTCGGATTTTATGTTTTTCCCTCTTCCTAAATACACAACTTTACCATCTGAATCGTGAACATAAAATACACCTTCTACAGCTGGTGTATTGTCTATTAAATTTCTTAATTTTTGTTTTTGAAGTCTTCTATCAAAATACTTTATAGAACTTTGTATTATGGTTTTATTAATGTCTTTTTCTAACAACAATTTAAAGAGTTCTACAGTAGCTAATGCATCTCCAGAAGCTCTATGTCTATCTGTAATTGGTATTCCTAAAGCTCTTGTTAACTTCCCTAAACTATAAGAAGGTTGGTCTAAAATTAAAGCCTGACTTAACTCTACAGTACATAATGTGTTTCTATTAAACTCGTAACCTAATCTATCGAATTCAGTGCTTAAAATTCTGTAATCAAAAGCTGTATTGTGAGCGATTAAAATACAATCAGAAGTAATTTCTATAATACGTTTGGCAACTTCATAAAACTTAGGCGCATTTCTTAACATTTTATTGTTAATGCCTGTTAGTTTAACTACAAATTCTTGAATTGGTATTTCAGGGTTTACTAAGCTAATAAATTGATCGACAACTTTATGACCGTCAAATTTATAGATGGCAATTTCAGTAATGCCTTCTTCGTTAAATTTACCTCCAGTAGTTTCTATATCTAAGATTGCGTACACTTAATTTTTTTATGGGGCAGTTTATCAATTATAATTTCTATTGCCAAAGATAGAACTTCCTACTCGAATCATTGTACTTCCGTTAGAAATTGCTAGAGAAAAATCTCCACTCATACCCATAGACAAAGTTTTAAGTTCTGAGTTCTGGGTTCTGAGTTTATCAAAAAAGGTTTTTAATGATGAAAATTCTTCTTCTAATTGTTCTTGGTTATCTGTAAATGTAGCCATTCCCATAAAACCAACAATTTTTATATTTTGTAATGTTAGTAGTTCTTCTGATGCCAAAATAGTTTCTATTTCATTATAAGACAATCCAAATTTAGTGTCTTCTTTAGCAATTTTGGCCTGTAACAAACAATTGATAACTCTATCGTGTTTTTTTGCTTGTTTATTAATTTCTTTTAGAGTTTTAAACTTATCAACTCCATGAATTAAATCTACAAAATGAGCCATATATTTTACCTTATTACTCTGTAAATGACCAATCATATGCCATTTAATATCTTTAGGTAAAGCATCATATTTATCTACCATTTCCTGAATTTTATTCTCACCAAAAATACGTTGACCAGCATCATACCCTTCTTGTAAATCTGCAATAGGTTTGGTTTTAGAAACTGCAACTAAAGTTACGTTTTCAGGAACTTGTTGTTTTATTTTTTGTAAATTTTCTTTTATCATTTTAAGTTTCAAAAGTTGATGAAATTTTGTGTCAGTTTGAGTGATTTTGCTTTTTAGCAAAATTGTATCGAGAACTTTTAGTATTTAATTTTTCAACAAAGCTATAATTTGATTAGCTAACTCAACTCCAATTCTGTCTTGTGCTTCTTTTGTTGCAGCACCAATATGTGGTGTTAAAGAAATTTCTGGGTTCATTAAAAGCTGAACAGCTGGTGTTGGTTCTGTTTCAAAAACATCTAAACCAGCAAACTGTATTTTGCCACTTTCAATCCCTTTTACCAAATCTACTTCATTTAAAATTCCACCTCTTGCAGCGTTTATAATTCCAACTCCATCTTTCATTTTTTCAATTTCTGATGCAGCAATAATATAATCTTCTTGTGCAGGAACGTGTAAGGTAATAAAATCTGCTTCTTTTAAAAGTGTTGCTTTATCTGAAGTATGTATAGTAAATGTAGATTTTTGTCCGTTAAAAAAATCTAAAGTAATATCTGCTGTATCTACAAAATCATCAGTTGCTAAAACTTTCATACCTAAACCTATAGCAATTTTTGCTACTTCTTGACCAATTCTTCCAAAACCAATAATACCAATAGTTTTTCCTCTTAATTCTGTTCCTTGAGAGTAGGCTTTTTTCAATTCTTTAAAACGAGAATCTCCTTCTAAAGGCATTTCTCTGTTAGAAGAATGAAGAAATCTTACCATTCCAAAAAGATGTGCAAAAACCAACTCTGCTACAGAACTAGAAGAAGCTGCAGGCGTATTTATAACGTGTAAACCATTGTCTTCTGCATATTCAACATCAATATTATCCATTCCAACTCCACCTCTTCCAATTAACTTTATGCTTGGACAAGCATCAATTAATTCTTGACGTACTTGAGTTGCACTTCTTACTAAAATTGCATCAATTGTATGTTCATTTATGTAGTTTTCTAATTGATTCTGTGCTACTTTTACAGTAATTACTTCAAAACCTCCTTTTTCTAAAGCGTCAATTCCGCTTTGTGAAATTCCATCGTTTGCTAATATTTTCATCCCATCCCAACCTTCCCAAAGGGAAGGAGTTTTATTTAATGTTAATTATATTTTTTAATTTATCCACAACAGTTTTCTTCCCTTTGGGAAGAATTAAAGATGGGATTCTAACTCCTGCATCACATCAACCAAAACCTGAACAGAATATAAAGGCAATGCATTGTACATACTTGCTCTATAACCACCAACACTTCTGTGACCATTTAAACCATTTATTCCTGCTGCTGACCACATTTTATCAAAAGTTTCTTTCAAAGAATCGTCTGTTAATGTAAAAGTAGCATTCATTGTACTTCTATCTTCTTTGGCTACAATTCCCTTAAAAAGTGGGTTTCTATCAATTTCTGTATATAATAATGCAGCTTTTTTATTGTTTACTTCTTCGATAAATTTAATTCCTCCTAAATCTTTCAACCACTGTAAAGTTAGCATAGAAACATAAACCGCAAAAACAGAAGGTGTATTAAACATACTATCTTTATCTATATGAATTTTATAATTCAACATAGAAGGAATAAGTCTTTCTACTTTTCCTAAGATTTCTTCTTTAATAATAACTAAAGTTGCGCCTGCTGGACCCATATTTTTTTGTGCACCAGCATAAATTAAATCGAATTTTTCGAAATCTAATTGACGTGAAAAAATATCTGAACTCATATCACAAACCAATGGAACATCTGTTTCTGGGAACTCTTTAATTTGAGTACCAGCAACAGTATTATTACTTGTACAATGAAAATAATCTGCATCTTCAGGAATTGTAAATCCTTTAGGAATATAATTATATCCTTTGTCTTTAGATGAACCAACTTCTACCATTTCTCCAAAAGCTTTAGCTTCTTTTATGGCTTTATCAGACCAAGTTCCTGTGTTTAAATAGGCAGCTTTTTTATCTAATAAATTATAAGCAACCATTAAAAACTCTAAACTTGCACCACCTTGTAAAAACAAGGCTTTGTATCCTTTATTTTCTAGTCCTAAAAGCTCTAAAGCTAAAGAACGAGCTTTTTCCATCACATTTACAAAAGATTTACTTCTGTGAGAAATCTCTATTAAAGATAAATCATCATTATTAAAATTGATGATTGCTTCAGATGCTTTTTGTAAAACAGATTCTGGTAAAATACAAGGACCTGCACTAAAATTATGTTTTTTCATTTGTTTGAGTTTCAAAGTTTTCAAAGTTTCAAAGTTTTTGGTTTCGACCATTAACTAAAAACTAAATTTATATTTTTGCTAAAAATTCCAAAGTATTAACACCATCAGCATAATCAGTTAACTTCGGATGTTGAGTTTCACCAAAAGCAACTTCATTTTCTATAAAGCCTTTGGCAACAATACATTGAATCTTTTCTTTGTCTTCGTGTAATTTAATTTTTAAATCTGTTTCATTGTCATAATATTCATAAAAAACGGTTGCAATAGGAGAGGAGTAACTCTCATCTTCCTTAATCATTAAAAAACCATTTTCTAACAAATCAAACTCGCTCATTAAATATACAGCCTTGTTATAATCGTAATTGTTCGCATATTTTGCATTATTAATCATTTCTTTTTTGATGAACATTCCATTGAAGAAATTATTAAAATCGTAATTTTTAGGAACGTATAATTTTGATACAGATCTGCAACCTAGTCCAAAATACGTAAAAATATCATCAGATAATTTTTGCAAATCTTCTTCAGTTTCTTCTCCTGTGATAACAGCCACAGAATTTCTGCTTTTTCTGATGATATTTGGCTTATTTTTAAAATAATATTCAAAATAACGAGCAGTATTATCGCTTCCTGTAGCAATTACTGCATCAAAATCTGTCAGTTTTTCTTCTGTAAAATTAATTTTTCCTTTAAAACCTTCCTCTACATACTCTAAATACTTTGCTAAGAAAGGTAATAAATGTTTATCATTAGATGATTGTTTTACTAAAACTGAATGTCCTGAAATTAAAACTGATAAAAAATCATGAAAACCAACCAAAGGAATATTTCCTGCCATAATAATAGCCACTTTTTTAGCAGATTCATTACTTAATCTATAGTCACTAATAAATGCCGCTAAATTATTTTCTGTCAATGCTTTACTCCAGCTATTTATGCTAAATAAGATATTCTCTTTAGTAAACCAAGAATTGTTTTCTTGTGCAATTTTAATTTGATGTAAAAACCCATCAAAAAACATTTCATTATGCTCAATATTTTCCCTTTTAATTATTTTATCAACAGAAAATTGACTTAAAAAAGTTCCTAATTTTGAAAAAGCAGTAATTCTATTCTGAATACTATTCATTTATTTTGGTTGTCTATAATTTTGGCTTTATTTTTGTAACTGCAAAGGTACAAAAACAGAATATAAAATTATGGCAATTATAATAACAGATGAATGTATAAATTGTGGGGCTTGTGAACCAGAATGTCCGAACACAGCAATTTATGAAGGAGCAGATGATTGGAAATATAAAGACGGAACTGATTTAAGTGGAAATGTAGTTTTACCTGGTGGGAAAGCTGTAAATGCAGATGAAGACCAGGAACCAGTTTCTGATGAAATTTATTACATAGTACCAGATAAATGTACAGAATGTAAAGGTTTTCATGATGAACCACAATGTGCTGCAGTATGTCCTGTAGATTGTTGTGTACCAGATGAAGATGTTGTAGAAACTGAAGAGTTTTTGTTAGAAAAACAGGCTTTCATGCATCAGGAATAATAAATATTTAACAAAAAGTTAAAATTTGATAAATATCTAAACAAATTCTATTTTTTACCAAGTTCATTTGGTTTTTAAGAAATAAATTATAGATATTTGCATAGAAATAAGAACAAAATGAAATTTATTCAAATCCATCATCATTTTTACAGTTGCTCTCAAGCGATTTAAAAATGTATTGAATAAAATCAAAATATTTATAAACCTGTTTGAGCAAATCAAACAGGTTTTTTCAATTTAAAGCCCTATTTGCTCAAGCTAAACAAAATAATAAAAATGAGTAATTTAAGAATTGCAGTACAAAAATCAGGAAGACTAAATGAAGATTCTATGAGAATCTTAAAAGACATTGGTATTTCTATAGATAATGGAAAAGATCAATTAAAAGCAGCAGCAAGAAATTTCCCTGTTGAAGTTTTTTACCTAAGAAATGGTGATATTCCTCAATATTTAAAAGATGGAGTTGTAGATGCTGCTATAATTGGAGAAAATGTTTTAATTGAAAAAGGAGCAGATATACAGTTTATAGAACGTTTAGGTTTTTCTAAATGTAAAGTATCTATTGCTGTGCCAAAAGATTCTAAGGCAAATTCTCTAAAGGATTTAGCAGGACAAAGAATAGCAACTTCTTATCCAGAAACTGTGAAAAAGTTTCTAAAAGAACAAAATATTGATGCTCAATTGCATAAAATTAATGGTTCTGTAGAAATTGCTCCAAATATTGGTTTAGCAGACGGAATT
>JBGCFX010000166.1:0-11686 GCA_045110395.1 Polaribacter sp. | reverse complement strand
CATAGCCTTCTTTTTTGTTTCTTAATGTTGTAATACATTTAGAGAGAAAATAAATAGTATGAATCATTGAGTATGTTAGTATTAAATGAAAAGGAATTATTATCCAAGCTTTCCAACCATATTCTGAAATGTTTTCATTATTAATTTCATATCCACCATTTGAAAATAAAGAAACTAAAATTAAATAAACTACAACAAAACCTATTTGAATTTTAAATCGCTTTAAATTTAATATAGTTTTATCCTTGAGTTTGTTGTATAAAATTTCTCCAATTCTTAAAGTCCAATAAGTAAATAACAAAAACCAAGTAATCCACAGTATATTACCAAGAAACGATTCAGAAAAAATAGATAAAACAATTAAAGATAAAAATATAACCCAAGGTTTAATCGTTAAGATTTTGTTCATATTATATTTTTGATATCATATTTTTAAGTAAGAGTATTTCTTCCCTTTGGGAAAATTAAGATGGGCTTTTATCCATGAATTTTAGCTAAATTTCCTCTTTCCTTCATCATTTCTGCTTCAAAAGCTAACAAAGCATTCCATTTTTTATCGACAATTTCTCTGTCTTGATATTGCCTTGCAAATTGTAAAAAAGTGGTATAATGACCAGCTTCAGAAATCATTAAATTCTTATAGAATTTAGACAATTCTTTATCTTCCATATTTTCAGAAAAAACCTTAAAACGCTCACAACTTCTTGCTTCTATTAAAGCTGCAACTAACAAACGCTGAATTAAAGCATCTGTTCTGTCTCCAGTTTTCTTAAAAAACTTTTGCAAACGAATAGCATAATCGTTTTTTTTTTTTTTTTTTAAAACCATTCCACGTTTTACCATTAGTAAATGCACCATTTTAAAATGTTGCATTTCTTCAATAGCGATATTGCTCATTTCTTTTACCAACTCAGTTTCTTCAGAATAATTAATGATGATAGAAACTGCATTAGAAGCTGCTTTTTGCTCTAAAAATGCGTGGTCTGTTAATATTTGCTCTAAGTTTACTTTGGCAATTTCTGCCCAAGAAGTTTCTGTTTCAAATTGTAATCCTAACATTATTTAATTTTGATAAGACAAAAGTAAAAAATATAAAGTCTTTTATTGATGATAGACTGACTATCTTTGGCGAATATTTCAATTATAAAATTGAAACAAATCATTTACAAGAAAAGAGTATGGCAAATAACATAAAAAATCAAGAAGATATTTTAGCAAAATTAAATATCTACGAGTTAAATGAAATGCAGAATGAAGCCATTTCTGTAATTGATGAAAACCAAAATACAATCATACTTTCGCCAACAGGAACAGGAAAAACGTTGGCTTTTTTATTACCAACATTAAAATTCATTGACCCAGAAAACAAAGATATTCAAGTTTTAATTTTAGTACCTTCTAGAGAGCTAGCCATTCAAATTGAGCAAGTTATCAGAGAAATGGGAACAGGTTTTAAAGTAAACGCTGTTTATGGTGGACGTTCTATGGCTAAAGATAAAATTGAAATAAAACACACACCAAGTATTTTAATAGGAACTCCAGGAAGAATTTCTGATCATTTTGCAAACGATCGTTTTTCTAAAGAAAGTATAAAAACCTTAATTTTAGATGAATTTGATAAATCTTTAGAAGTTGGTTTCGAGTATGAAATGAGAGGCATCATCAACCAATTACCAAATGTAAATAAACGTATTTTAACTTCTGCAACTCAAGATGCTGAAGTGCCTAGTTTTGTTGGGTTACAGAACCCTAAAACTCTAAATTATTTAACAGGAAAAAAATCTAAAAAATTAGATATTAAGATTGTTAGTTCTCCATCAAAAAATAAAAATGAAACGTTGGTAGATTTGTTAAAACATATTGGCAATCAACCAGGAATTATATTTTGTAATCTAAAAAGCAGCATAGAAAACGTAAGCGAATATTTATCAAAAAATAAATTGGCACACAGTTGTTTTTCAGGTGGAATGGAGCAAAGAGATCGTGAACGTTCTTTGATAAAGTTTAGAAACGGAACAAGTCAGATTTTGGTTGCAACAGATCTAGCTTCAAGAGGTATAGATATTCCAGAAATGAAATATATTATCCATTATGAATTGCCAGAAAGATTAGAAGAGTTTACGCACAGAAATGGAAGAACTGCAAGAGTAGATGCTAAAGGAACTGCCTATGTTTTAAAATGGCAAAAAGAAAATTTACCAGATTTTATAAAAGGTTCTACGAATGCAAATATTGATAACAAACAGAAATTAAAACCCGTTTTTTGGGAAACTTTATTCATTTCTGGAGGTAGAAAAGACAAAATTTCTAAAGGAGATATTGCTGGTTTATTCTTTAAAAAAGGAAACTTAAATAAAGATCAATTAGGAGTTATCGAATTGAAACAAGATTGTGCATTTGTTGCAATACCAGTTTCTGAAGCCAATAGATTAGTAGAAGATTTGAATAATGTGAGATTGAAGAGTAAGAAGGTTCGTGTTTTTGTTGTTTAAAATGTTATTTTTATGATAAAACTATAAGTAAGTTAATTAAATTAGAAAATTGAAAGAAAATTTAGTCATAAAATCAAAAATTAGTATTTTCTCAATATCAATTTTATTGATTGGAGGAATTGGGGCATTTGTACTTGGGAGTTTTATAATAAAAAATGGAATTGAGAAAAACGGTCTTTTATTTTTAGGAATTCCAATCTTATTATTGGGAATATACTGTTTTTACTGGCTATTGAATTTTGACGTTTTAGAAATAACAAAGATTAAAATCATTATTAAATCCCCACTAGGAAAGGTTAAAAATATTATACTTCTGAATGAATTGAAATCATATAATGAAATAAAAAAGCAAAATGCTCAAAATATTGGAGAACCAGGTCATTTAAAATGGAAAGATTTAACATTATTTGGAAATAACTTTGAATATAAAATTTCATCTACAACTTACAGTAACTATTCTGAATTAAGAAAAGTTATTACAAGTGGATTGAAACGAAATAAAAAATCCGAAATAGAATGGAATAGAAAAAATAGATTCTATTATGGTATAGGATTTTTAATTTTTGGAATTTTTGTTTGTCTTTGGCTAACAATTACTTCAAAAGAAATATCCGATAAAATAATTGGTGGAATTTTTGGTTTACTTTTTGTCTTTTATGGAATATATTTATTGAAAAAAAACAAAAAAACTATTGTTAAAGCCTTATAAAATTAATTGTTCTTAATCTACTTAGGAAAATCTTCGTTGTTTTTCTTTGCTAGTAATTATTAGTTTTTAAGCTAAATTTACTAAAAAAAAGTATACATAAACATATAATGAAATAGTCCTAGAGTCTTTTAATGTTATTATTTTGGTATATACTACTAAGAAAAAACCTGTTTATTACTCATTTTTTCTACCCAACAATCTTCTGCAAACCAATACCAAAATAGGCGAGTGCCTTAATTTCTTTCACACTTTTAATGCGCTCATTCCCAATGATTAACAATCCATTTTCAGAAGCTTCAATATGATATTGTCTGTTGCTTTCTAAAAATAATATAAGTTCATCAGTAAAAAAGGCTCTAATTTTTTCTTCATTTTTACCTGCTAAATAAAAACGTTTGCTAAAATCTTGATGCTTATCAAAGTCAATGTCTTCATAACCTACAAAATGCAAGAAGTGTTCAAACAATCCTTCTTTATCTAAGGTAAAATCAGGAATTTCTTTTGTGGTATGAATATGCAACATTGTAATTTTAATCAATTGTTTTGCAATCATTTCACCCTCAGAAAATTGAGCATCAAAAATGGTGCAATTTTCGTTAGAAAGTACATTCGAAACTTTGTCTATAGTACGTGTTTTAAAATACCCAAAAGTTGGTAATTCCTTCATCTCTGCATCAGAAAAAGCATCGTATTTCCAGTGCATTTCTTCACTAATATGTTGTATCGATTTTTGTCTTTTTGTTAAAACACCTTCTTTAGGAATCATTTGTTTTGGCAAAATTTTACGCAAAGCAAAAGGATGCTCACTTCCAGATTTAGAATCGTCTAAACCAATTACTTCAAAATGACCACCTTTTCTGGTAAAAGAAGCAGCGTAATTGCTCATATTTTCCATCACAGAATGATCAACAAAATCACACAAAGAAAAGTCGATAATTGCTTCTTCATTTTCAGGTATTTGATCTAATTTAGACTTTAACTTTGTATAGTTTAAAAAACTAGAAAAATTCTTTACGCTTACATAATACTTATTGTCTTGCTTAAACATTAAAACATTTGGTTTTAAAATGTTTTTTACAAACAACATAAAATCTTTATTAATAATGATATGTATGATAAAAGTAACCAAAATACCTATAATTATGCCTGTAATTAAACTAGTGGCAATTGTAGTTAATAGCGTAATTAAAAAGATAATTAATTGTTCTGAACCAATATTTAAAACCTTTTTTATATTTTCTGGTGATGCTAATTTGTAACCTGTAAACACTAAAATTGCAGCCAAAGCAGATAATGGAATCTTACGTAATTCTGTTGCAAATAATAAAATAAAAGCGACTAAAAATAGCGCGTGAAAAAAGTTTGCAGACCTATTTGTAGCTTTATTATTTACGTTTACAGAACTTCTTGCAATTACTGTTACAACATTTAATCCGCCTAAAAAACCACTAATAACAGTTGCTAAACCTAAAGCACGAATGTCTTTATTTACATTCGATCTTCTATTTAAAGGGTCTAATTTATCTACAGCTTTAATACTTAATAAACTTTCTATACTTGCAATTAAAGTAATTGCAATAACTGCACTAATAAAATCTATTTGATAAATGATTGAGAAATCTGGAAATGCAAAATTGGATAAAATATCATTTGGTAAATTAATTAATAATTTTTTATCAATAGGATATTTAGATACAGAAACTAAATCAAAATAATAATACATACCTACACTTAAAACAACAATCCACATAGGAGCTGGAATTAACTGAAAATATCTGTTTCTAATTTTACTGTAAAAAACCATAATCAGTAAACTGACAATACCCACTAAACCAGCATAAAACATACTAGAATTATCTGTTTTTATGAGGTTGATAATTCCCTTAGGAACTTGTATTAAAAGTTCTATAATACTTCCTTTTGCATCTAAATTACCCAACATTACATGGATTTGTTTTGCAAAAATACCAATACCTATTGCTGCTAACATTCCTTGTATTGCTGATGCAGGAAAGAAATCTCCTAAAGATCCCATTCTTAAAAAGCCAAGAATAATCATTATAATACCAGAAATAACAATGGCAGCCAAAGTATACAAAAAACCTTGTTGCATATCTCCAGCACCAAGTGTTGTAATTGCAGTTAAAATAACCACAACCAAACCATTTCCTGGGCCAGTAATTGTAACATTAGAGCCACCAATTATGGCAACAACAATACCACCAACAATAGCAGCTATAATTCCAGAAATAGGAGGTGCACCAGAAGCCAAAGCCAAACCTAAACCTAAAGGAAGCGCAATTAAAGAAACCACAAAACCAGAAAAAAGGTTTTTAGGGATATCTCTCAAAAATGTTTTAAACGTATTTTTCTTCTCCATCTATCTTACAATTAAAACGTCTGTTGGTAATTCTGATAAAATATACTCAATATCATGTGGAAAAATTCGATCGAAAAAACCAAGTTTGTTAGGAGCGTTCATTACTAATAAATCTGCTCTTTTTACTTTTGCATAATGTCCTATAGAATATCCCCTTTTCCCAAAAATAGGCTGAGTTTTTACAATAATATTTTTATTTTTAATACCTTCTAAAAGGTGTTTTACACGTTGGTTTTCTCTATTTCTTAATCGTTCTTTTACAATATTTGCTTCACGTAAAGTTCTATCATCATTAACTTTTACATTTAATTCATTTTGACTTACTTCCTCTACAATAGTAATTTTGTTACATTCTAATTTTTCTGAAATCGTAAATGCAGTTCTAATGGTTTCTTCTGTTTTTGCTTCTTTTAAGCCATTTACAACAATGTGTTTACAAGCAACTCTTTTTACAGAAGGTTTTATCAATAATAAAACAGAACAAGGAGCTTTTCTAGTAATTTTTCTTGCAATAGAACCTACATAATATTTTAGTAAATTTTCTTTTTGTAGTGCTCCTAAAATAAGCAAATCTATATTTTCTTTTGTACAAGTATCTAAAATTATTTCTACAGGTTGTCCTTCTAACCAGATAGTTTTAAAGGGTTTATGTAAAGAATCTGCTTCAGATAAAAGTGCGTTTAAGTCTGTTGTTTTTTGTTCGGTTTTTTTACCAACGTGAACGCCAACTAACTCAGCATCAAATACATTTGCTAAACGAACTGCTTCAAAAATATTCGCTTTTAAATTTGGAGAAAAAGCAACACCTATTAGGATTTTATGGATTTTTTGCAAATACGAAGTTTAAAATTTTACTTAGTGGCACAATATAGCAAACTTTACAAGAAAGAAAAAAAGGATGAAATTTATTTTTATGATAAAGAAACATTCTTAAATTTACATTTCATCGCATTTTTATACATATGTTAGAATTAGCAGGAATTATCATTTTAGGAATATTGGCACAATGGGTTGCTTGGAAATTTAAAATTCCAGCAATTTTACCTTTAATATTAATAGGTTTATTGGTGGGGCCAATTGCAGCAGAGTTTTTAAGTGAAGATAGCACTAAATGGATAGAACCAATTTGGAATGGAACAAAAGGACTTTTTCCAGGAGATGCTCTGTATTACTTTGTTTCTTTAGCTATTAGTATTATTCTTTTTGAAGGTGGTTTGACACTAAAAAGAGCAGAAATTAAAAATGTAGGCCCAGTAATTACAAAACTAATTACTTTGGGTTCTGCCATTACTTTTTTTGGAGCAGGAATTGTAGCACATTTTATTTTTGATTTAAGCTGGGATCTTTCTTTTCTTTTTTCAGGATTAATTATTGTAACAGGACCCACTGTAATTACTCCAATACTGAGAAATATTCCAATGAAAAAAGATGTTTCTACCGTTTTAAAATGGGAAGGAATTTTAATAGATCCAATAGGAGCTTTAGTTGCAGTATTGGTTTTTGAGTTTATAAGTGTTGGAGGTGGAGGAGGATTCACAAAAACTGCATTAATTGAGTTTGGTAAAATTTTGTTGTTCGGAACTACTTTTGGTTTCACTTTTGCACACGCTTTAATGTATGCTGTAAATAAAAAGTTAATTCCACATTATTTATTAAATGTAGTTTCTCTATCAACAGTTTTATTAGTTTTTGTAGAATCTGAGATTTTTGCCCACGAATCTGGACTTTTAGCAGTTGTTGTAATGGGAATGGTTTTAGGAAATGGAAAACTAAAAAACTTAAAAGAGTTATTATATTTCAAAGAATCTTTAAGTGTTTTATTAATTTCTATTTTATTTATTTTATTAGCAGCAAACATCAATATAGAAGATCTAATGCTCTTGTATACTTGGAAAACCGCAGTTTTATTCGCAATTGTAGTTTTTATAATAAGACCTTTAGCTGTTTTTGCAAGTACACACAATTCTAAATTAAAATTAAACGAAAAATTATTTATTAGTTGGGTTGGTCCAAGAGGAATTGTAGCAGCAGGAATTGCTTCTTTATTTGGAAGTAAGCTATTAAAACAAGGAGTAGAAGGTGCAGAATATATAACGCCTTTGGTTTTTATGATTGTTTTAGGAACTGTACTATTAAATGCAACTACAGCTAGAATGTTTGCGAAAATGGTGGGTGTTTTTCTTAAAAAATCGGATGCTATTTTATTTGTTGGAGCTTCAAATCCTGCAAGATTAATTGCAGAATTTTTAAGAGATAAAGGTAAGAGAGTTATATTAATAGATTCTAATAAAAACTTTGTACAACAAGCATTAGATAAAGATTTAGAGGCTTTTAACGCAGATATTTATGATGACGAATTAACCAATAATATTGAATTGAATGATGTTGGTTATTTAATAGCATTAACAGGAAGTGATATGGTTAATAATCATGCTCTCACTACTTTTTCAAAATCTTTTGGTGAACATGGTTCTTATAAATTGGCATCATCTAAAGAAATTTCTACAGCAACAGAATTAGAAAAAGAAAGTTTTTTTACACCTAATGATGATTATATAAATTTAAGTGAAGCTTATAGAGACAATCCAGAGATTAACGAAGTAAAAATAGCTAATGAAGATGAATATCATAAAATTTTAGAACTACTTTCTAAAGAAGAAAAATCGATACCTTTATTTATAGAAAAAGGAGAAGGTATTTATTTAATACCAGAATTTGAAAAAACTGAGGAATCTAAAGAAGGTTTAATTTTATCTTATTTAGGAAAAGAAGTAGAAAAATCTTACAAATCTAATTCAAAAGTCTGACGCAATTTTTCTAACAAAGGGTTCATTTCTTTCATTTTATTATACTTTTCTTGAGGAGTGTACGCAAACTTTTTCTCTATAGTTTCATTTACAACTATGTTGATAGAAATTCCATAATTATTAAGTTTCTCTCTTAAAAAATTTAATAATTTAGGTCTTCCTTTTTTAAATTGATCTTGCATCAATTTACTTGGCACTGCATACGTAATTATTAATTTTTCTGATAATTTTGGTACATCAGAATCTATAACAGAAGCTAAATTACTTTCGCCAATTTTACGTAAATGTTTGGGATATTCTTTCCAATATTGATGCAATTGTTTCTCAGTAAAAACATCTTTTGGATGATTGTCGAAGTTTTCCTCAACATTCGTTTTTTTGATTTCTTTTTTCTGATGAATACTTTTTAAGGACAAAGAAGAAGTTCTCCTTTCAACAGATTTTAAAATAGGTTTTTCGAGTTTTGGTTTCGGTTCTTCAACTATGTATGTAACTTTTACAGTTTCAGGTTCAACCTTTTTTTGAATTGGTTTTGCAATTTTTTTAGCAGCAGGAGAAAGTGCTTGGAAAAAAGTAGCTGGAATTATGTAGTTAGCTAATTTTTTTTTTTCTCCATCAAAAGTGATAGAGGCAATTTGCATTAACGTTAATTCTACCAGCAATCGTTGGTTTTTACTAGCTCTATATTTTAAATCACAATCATTTGCTTTATCAATAGATTGCATTAAAAAAGGAATACTTGCTTTGGTAGCTTGAGTTAAATATTTCTTTTTTGCAGCATCACCAACTTCTAATAAATCTAAAGTTGCTTTGTCTTTAGCAACTAATAAATCTCTAAAATGACTTGCTAAACCATTCATAAAATGATGTCCTTCAAACCCTTTTCCTAGAATAACATTAAAAGCATTTAAAACATCAGGAATTTTATTTTCTAACAATAAATCTGTCATATTAAAATACGTTTCGTAGTCTAATACATTTAGGTTTTCTGTAACAGCTTCTCTTGTTAAATTATTTCCAGAAAAACTTACAACTCTATCAAAAATAGACAAAGCATCTCTCATAGCACCATCTGCTTTTTGAGCAATAATGTGTAAAGCATCATCTTCTGCAGTAATATTTTCTTTTTCGCAAATTACTTTTAGATAGTTTTTAGCATCTAAAACACCAATTCTTTTAAAATCAAAAATTTGACAACGAGATAAAATTGTCGGAATAATTTTATGTTTTTCTGTAGTTGCTAAAATAAAAATAGCGTGTGCAGGAGGTTCTTCTAAGGTTTTTAAGAAAGCATTAAATGCAGCTTGAGAAAGCATATGCACTTCATCAATAATATATACTTTATATTTTCCTGTTTGTGGTGGAATACGAACTTGGTCTGTTAAACTTCTAATATCGTCAACAGAATTATTAGAAGCAGCATCTAGTTCAAAAATATTAAAGGCAAAATCTTCATCATCAGAAAGTTCAGAATCTTGTTGATTTATTTTCTTCGCCAAAATTCTAGCACACGATGTTTTACCAACACCTCTTGGGCCTGTAAATAGTAATGCTTGCGCTAAATGATTGTTTTTTATAGCATTTTCTAACGTGTTTGTTATGGCTTGTTGCCCAACAACATCCTCAAAATTTTGAGGTCTGTATTTACGTGCAGAAACTATAAAATGCTCCATTTAGTTGTTTAAAATTGAAGAACAAAAATAGGTATCTATAGGATGTATTACAAGTTGGTTTCTTAACAAAATGCTAAAGTTGTAAACAAGTTGTAAATAGTAGAGAAAAGTTGCGTCTATATTTATAAAGAAATAAGTATTTTAGATAAAAATTTCTATAAATTCTTATTTTAATTAAAAGTTCGGAAAATTGTACTGAGAGTTTCTAACAATTCTTAGTACAATTTTTATATAAAATAAATCAATTACAAATGAAAGTTTTAAAATCTATAGTAGCAGTTAGTCTTTTTTTATCATTAATTTCTTGTTTTGGTTTTTCTGATACAAAAGAAAATCAAAAAAAAGATTATGTTCCTAATAAAGACACAAAAGTCGCCTATTTTGCAAGTGGATGTTTTTGGTGTGTAGAAGCTATTTTTGAGAGTGTAGAAGGAGTAGAGGAAGCTGTTTCTGGTTATGCAGGTGGTTTTACTAAAAACCCAACATACCAAAGTATAGGAACAGGTGCAACTGGTCATTCAGAAACTGTAGCAGTTTATTACAATCCTAAAAAAGTGAGTTTTGAAACTTTGGTGACTGTTTTTTTTGGCTCTCATGATCCAACAACTAAAAATGGGCAGCATCCAGATTATGGCTCTCAATACAGATCTATAGCTTTTTACAGTTCTAACTCTGAAAAACAAATTATAGATAAAGCAATTACAAAATTAAACAAAGAAGTTTATGAAGGCAAAATTGTAACAGAAGTTACCAAGTTAAAGAAATTTTACAAAGCTGAAGAATACCATCAAGATTTTGAACGAAGAAATCCTAACCAAGGCTATGTAAAAGCGGTTTCTGTGCCAAGATTAAATCGTTTTAAAAAGAAGTTTCCTGAGTTGTTAAAGAAAGAGAAACACTAATTTATAGATGCACTTTTATTTTTTAAAGCAGCTAAACCTATAATAGGTCCAATTCCTAATAACGCATATATAAAGTTAGAATCAGTAATTTCTTGAATATTAGAAATGAATTGAATACTAATAATTGTAATTGTAAAACCAATACAATTTACAATAGTTAATGCTGTGCCTTTGTCTTTTTCTGGAGCATTTTGTGCAACTAAAGTTGAGAAAAGTGGAGAATCTGCAATCACAACCATTCCCCAAAATAATAAGAAACTTATAAATAGTATTTCATTATTAATGAAGAATAAAAGGGGAGATATCAAACAACAAATGCAAGATAATAACAAAGCAGAAAAAGCAATTTTTCTTGCACCAAATTTTTGTGCTAGATAACCTCCTAAAACACAAGAAAGTCCGCCAACTGCAATAACAAAAAAAGAGAACAAAGGAATATTAAAATGTACTGAAGAATGTGTATTTTGATATGTTTTTAAAAGGATAGGCACAAAAGCCCAAAAGGTATACAATTCCCACATATGGCCAAAATAACCAAAAGCAGCTTTTCTAAATTTTATATTCTTAAAAACGGTAAAACATATTTTTAAATCTAACGTTTTACTTGCTTTTCTATAAGGTCCATTTGGGACTAAAATTAATAGTAAAAGCCCACCAAAAGAAGCTAAAATAGAAGTTGATAATAATACACTTTTCCAAGAAAAAGAAGTTAAAATATCTTTT
>JBGCFX010000165.1:0-21799 GCA_045110395.1 Polaribacter sp. | reverse complement strand
ATAGCACATTCTTATATAGAAATAACGAAAGTATTAGATTGTGGGCAGTAGATTATCTAGAAAATAGGCCAATTAATAATGAAAATAAAATTAAAAAAATCTCTAATAATTCTCTTTTAAAATTTACAGCACAGCTCTTTAAAAATAGTAGAAATTCTATTAAAAAATTCTATGAAATGGAATTAAGTGAAAAGATTTATAAAGTAGATAATTGTGAAACTTATTTTTTCTATTGGGAAGAAGCAACTATAAACTATATTACTCAAAAAATTGAAAAAATTTTTACAGATAATAATTTAGATGATAAAGGTTCTGAAATTTCATTTTCGGAAGGTTATATATATATTAATAATAATGATAAATTTTATCCAATTTCGATACCCTCTTCTCTAAAAAAAGATGTTTCTTTTATAAATAAAAATGATTTTGATAGAAAATTAAAAACAAAAGAATTACCTAAAACTATCTTATTTAATAACTAAAAACAAACTTATGCATCAAAAATTAAAATTTAATGTCAGTGTTAAGAAATTAAATGAATGGCAGCCAATAATTGCTACAGAATATATTGGAACCTTTTATATGGTTTACATTAAACTTTGTGAAAATATTCAAGGAAAAGACCAAAACACATCCGTAAAATGTAAATTTTACATTCAAAATTATAGAGGAAGTATAAAAATGGGACTAGGTGATGTAAATAATATAGTCTTAAAACCAGAAAACAGAAAAAAGGAAGGGTTTGATTATACTTTAGAAATTCCTGTTATACCATTTCATCATTGTAATGAAACTGAAGAAGAAAAAAACCTTGTTTTTCCTTTAGGAATTAAACCTGGAAACACAATATTTGAAACTGAAATTATACATCAAGAATTACCAAAATCTATCTTTAATACAGATAATTTACAGAACTCTAAATTTATTCATCCTTTATATTGTTTTAGAGAAGGAGATAATATGAATCACATATATTATAAAAAAAATATTAGTGAAAGAAATAATGAAGGTAAAAATGTTCAATCTAGTGAAATTACAGGAGGGTTTTATGATAAAAAACCTTTAAATAACACTCAAACATCAACAGAAATAACTGTAAAGCAAAAAGATACAAGAAACTTTAACGAAACAGAGATTGGTTTTGGTGCAAAACATAGTCCAACTTGTGATGCCAAAAGGACTGATATAATTTGGTAAGAAAAGTAATTTTATATGTTTTTCTAATCTCCTTTAAATTTGCTTTTTCAAATTCAAAGGAGATTATTAGTATCTTAAATTTAATTAAATATGAAAAATACAAAGAAGTAAATATTAAATTAGATACTTTCAAAGGAGATTTTATTTATGATGTATTAAACCAATTCATAAATTATAAAAAGCTGAATTTTAATGAGAAACCATTAATTTTAAACAATAAATCTGAAGTAAATAAAATTGCAAAAGCAATTCAATATATAAATAAAGGCTTATATAATTTTTATTCTGAAGGAAATGAAGTTGAAGCATTTAAAAATTTTAATGAATCTTTAAAAATATCCAAAGACAATAATTTAATAGATCTAATTTGCGAAAATTATAGAAATATTTTAAGTATTTATGAGTATCATTCAGATATCACATCAGAAAAAACATATACATACTCTTTAAACGATTATAAAAAATATACTTATAATGATTTTGAAAAAACACATTACAAATACTTTAAATACAGAATTCCACAAAGGTTTAATTCAGTAGAGAATTATAAGTTTAATATACTAGAAGTAAATCAATTACAGAAAAAAATTGAAAACTTAAAATATAAATACTTAACAGGTAAATTTTATATTACAAAAGCAACATTATTTTTTCACTACATAAAAAATAGAGATAGTGCTTTTTTTTATTTAGAAAAAGCAAAATTAAAATTAAATAATAAGCATCCAATTTATATAGAAAGACATACTGCAGCCTCCTTAAATCTTATTAATTACTATATTAGACAGAAAGACTTTTTAAAAGCTGAACAATTAGTATCTAATATTAAAATTAAAGAAGAGAATTACCTGTCCTCATTGCTTTTAAAATTTTATTTTTTAAGAAAATGGAAGATTTATGAAGGTTTAAAAACGAACAAAGGCCTTAAAATTGATAGTGCTCTATTTTACAACATAAAATATTTAGATCAAGAATTAAAAATAAATCATCAAAGGAGTATTTCAGAAATATCAAAACACAAATCATTAGAAAAAGAAAAAGAGAACATAATCTTAAAAAATAAAAGAAAACAAGATCAAATATTTCTTTTTAGTTTGGTTATATTGTTATCTCTTGGTACTTTAATAGCTGTTTTAATATTAAAAAATTCCAAAAGAAAAAGAAAGCTCGCAGAGCAACAAAAAGCTTTAGAAACTCAAAAAAACTTAACCCTTTTAAAAGAACAAGAAATCACCACTATAAATGCAATGGTTGATGGTCAAGAAAAAGAGCGTAAACGTATTGCAGAAGATTTACACGACAATTTGGGTTCTGTTTTGGCAACATTAAAATTACATTTTGAGAATTTAAAAATAAACAGAGAAAAGAAGAAAATAAATCAAGAAGAATTATTTGGTAAAACCGAAAACTTAATTGATGAAGCCTATTTAAAAGTAAGAAGTATTGCACATGCTAAAAATGCTGGTGTAATTGCAAACCAAGGTTTGTTAATGGCTGTACAAATGATGGCAGAAAAAATATCTTCTGCAGATAAAATACAAATAGAAGTCATAGATTTTGGCTTAGATAAACGTTTAGAAAATAGTTTAGAAATTAGCGTTTTTAGAATTATACAAGAATTATTAACCAATATAATCAAACATGCAGATGCCAAAAATGCCACAATTAATATTTCTTTATATGAGAAAAACTTGAATATTATTATTGAAGATGATGGAAAAGGTTTTGACATTAAAAAGGTAAATATGAGTGATGGAATGGGTATTGGTTCTATAAAAACTAGAATTAAACATTTAGAAGGTACTTTTGAAGTAGATTCTACTGTTGGAAAAGGAAGCTCTGTAATTATGGATATTCCTATTTCTTAATTAACTACAAGTAGGTATTCTAAAGTTTTACAAAAAGCTTATTTTTATAAAAAAATAAACTATGATTACAATTATAATGGCAGAAGATCATCAAATGTTAATAGATGGTGTTAAGTCTTTTTTTGAATATGATGATAATATCGATATTATTGGTAGTGTAAATAATGGCGAAGAATTAGTAAAATTGGTTTCTCTAAAACAACCCAAATTAGTCATTACTGATATTAGAATGCCAATTATGGATGGTATTCAAGCTACAAAAATCATCAAGAAAAAAATGCCACATATAAATTTTTTGGCTATGACAATGTTTGATCAGCCAGACGCAATTAAACAAATGTTAGATGCTGGTGCAACTGGTTATATTTTAAAAAACTCTGGAATTAAAATGCTATCAAAAGCAATTGTAACTGTGGCAAATGGAGAAACTTTTTTCGACCCAAATGTAGCTTTTAATTTTATGAATAGTTATATAGATGATAATGTAACTATAGGTAAATCTGATAAAGTAGTTTTGTCTAACAGAGAAAAAGAAATTTTAAATCTAATTTCTGAAGGAAAAACATCTAAAGAAATTGCAGAAACTTTATTTATAGCCAAAACTACAGTAGATACGCATAGAAAAAACATGATTCGAAAACTAGATTTATCAACTGGTAATGAATTGGTTAAATATGCTATTGATAAAAAATATCAATTTTAATTTGCCACTTCATTAATAAATTTAATTCGCATTAAACGCAATTCATCATCATCATAATCGCCATCAAACTCATCTAGAGCTTCTTGGATATTATCTGAATCTGCTTCCATAAAATAGTCGTAAATTTCTTCTTGTTGGTCTTCGTCTAACAAATCTTCAATAGCATAATTGATGTTAATTTTTGTCCCAGAAAAAATAATGACTTCCATTTCTTTGATCAATTCACTCATTTGAATACCTTTTGATTTTGCAATATCTTCTAAAGGTAATTTTTTATCAGTATTCTGAATTATGAATAACTTTAAACCAGAATTGGTACCTGTACTTTTTACAATTAAATCATCTGGTCTTAAAATATCGTTTTCATCAACATAAGAAGCAATTAATTTTATAAAATCTTTACCAAACTTTCTTGCTTTTCCTTCTCCAACTCCATGAACAGTAGACAATTCTTCTAAAGTTATTGGGTATTTTAAAGCCATATCATCTATAGATGGGTCTTGAAAAACTGCAAAAGGTGGCACACCTTGTTTGGTTGCTACTTTTTTACGCAAATCTTTTAGAATTTTCACTAACTTTTCATCAGCTACACCACCACTCGATTTTGAATTAGTAATAATAGAATTATCATTTTCTTCACTATACTCATGATCTTCTGTCATTAAAAATGAAGTAGGATTATTGATGTACGCTTCACCTTCTTTGGTTAATTTTATAACACCATATTGTTCTATTTCTTTTTTGATAAAATGAACCACTAAAACTTGACGAATTAAAGCCATCCAATAAGCAGGGCTTTTGTCTTTTCCTATTCCAAAATAGTCTTGTAAATGAGTTTTATGAGAAGTTAACAAAGCATTTTCTTTGCCAACAATGGTATTTACTACTTCTTTAGCTTTGTATTTTTGTAAGGTATCTTTTACTATTTGTAATAAAATTTTGACATCGCCTTTAGCTTCATGTTTTTTCTTAGGGTTTCTAGAATTATCATCCATATCAGCTCCATCACCATTTATCTCGTCAAAATCTTCACCAAAATAATGCAACAAATATTTACGTCTGTTCATAGAAGTTTCTGCATAACCTACAACTTCTTGTAACAATGCATGCCCAATTTCTTGTTCTGCAACTGGCTTGCTAGCCATAAATTTCTCTAACTTCTCAATATCTTTATACGCATAAAAAGCCAAGCAATAACCTTCTCCATCATCTCTTCCTGCTCTTCCTGTTTCTTGGTAATAACTTTCTAAACTTTTAGGAATATCATGATGAATTACATAACGAACATCTGGTTTGTCTATTCCCATACCAAAAGCTATAGTTGCAACTACAACATCACAATCTTCCATTAAAAACATATCTTGATGCTTAACTCTAGTTTTTGCATCTAAACCTGCGTGATATGGCACAGCATTTAAACCATTTACTTGTAAAATTTGCGCAACTTCTTCAACTTTTTTTCTGCTTAAACAATATATAATTCCAGATTTACCTTCTCTTTGTTTTACAAAACGGATAATATCTTTCTCTACATCTTTTGTTTTAGGTCTAACTTCATAAAATAAATTGGCTCTATTAAAAGAAGCTTTAAATCTATTTGCATCATTTTGTATCCCTAAAGTTTTTAAAATGTCTTCTTGTACTTTTTCTGTAGCTGTTGCAGTTAAACAAATTATTGGCACATTATCAATTGCACTAATAATGTGTTTTAAATTTCTATATTCAGGTCTAAAATCATGTCCCCATTCAGAAATACAATGTGCTTCATCTATGGCTACAAAAGAAATTTTCTGTGTTTTTAGAAAAGTAACATATTCTTCTTTTATTAAAGATTCAGGAGCAACATATAAAAGTTTCGTAATTCCGTTAGCAATATCTTCTTTAACTTGAGCTACATCTGTTTTATTTAATGAAGAATTTAAAACGTGTGCAACTCCATGCTCTTCAGAAATACCTCTTATAGCATCTACTTGATTTTTCATCAAGGCAATTAAAGGAGAAACAACAATTGCTGTTCCTTCTTGCATTAAAGCTGGTAATTGATAACATAGAGATTTCCCTCCACCTGTTGGCATTATTACAAAAGTATTATTCTTATTAACAATACTTTTAATTACTTGCTCTTGTAGCCCTTTAAATTTTGTAAATCCAAAGAATTTTTTGAGAGGACTGTATAAATCCATTTATGTAAATATTTGTTTAACTTTAAAAACAACTCACAAACCTTCTATTATATTTGTTCTAACTATTTTTTATAGTAAATTTGCTTGTTTTCTTAATCTAAAGATATAACTTTTTTTTATTCTGATAAAATACCTAACTATTGAAAAAAACAAACTCAATTATAAAAACTGCAAAAGAAACAATCTTAATTGAAAGTAATGCTATTGCTAATTTAGCAAATTTAATTGATGCTGACTTTGAAGAAGCTGTAAAATTTATATTAAATTCTAAAGGAAGAGTAATTGTTACAGGTATTGGTAAAAGTGCCAATATAGGTGCTAAAATTGTAGCAACCTTTAATTCAACAGGAACTCCAGCAATTTTTATGCATGCTGCAGATGCCATTCATGGAGATTTAGGAAATGTACAAAATGATGATGTGGTTATCTGTATTTCTAAAAGTGGAAACACACCAGAAATTAAAGTTTTGGTTCCGTTAATAAAAAATTACGGTAATAAAATTATAGCAATTACAGGAAACATAGCTTCTTTTTTAGGCGAAAATGCAGATTTTACTTTAAATGCGTTTGTAGAACAAGAGGCTTGTCCTAATAATTTAGCACCAACAACAAGTACAACTGCACAATTGGTTTTGGGCGATGCTTTAGCAGTTTGTTTATTAGAATTAAGAGGATTTACAAGTAAAGATTTTGCAAAATATCATCCAGGAGGTGCTTTAGGAAAACGTTTATACCTTAGAGTTGCAGATTTGGTAAAAAACAATCAAATACCAAAAGTAAAAGAAACAGATTCCATTGCAAATGTAATTGTAGAAATTTCTGAAAAGAGATTAGGAGTTACTGCAGTTGTAGAAAATAATAAAATTCTAGGCATTATAACAGATGGAGATATTAGAAGAATGTTAACTAAAACTACTCAAATTGCAGAATTTAAGGCGAAAGATATTATGGGTATAAACCCAAAAACCATTAATGAAGATGCAATGGCTGTAGATGCTCTTAATATGATGGAGAATAATAGTATTACTCAAATGTTAGTTGTTGATGATAAAAACAATTATGTAGGAGTAGTACATTTACACGATTTAATTAAAGAAGGAATTTTCTAATGGCAGAAAAACAAAAAGAAATGTCCTTTTTAGGGCATTTAGAAGAATTAAGATGGCATTTGGTAAGAAGTGCATCTGCAATATTTATTTTAGCAATTGTGTTTTTTGTTTTTGCAGAGCAGGTTTATGACCATTTTTTATTAGCACACATACAACCAGATTTTATTACATACCAATTATTTTGCGACTTTTTTAATCTTTTTGGTGTAGATAGTGATTTTTGCAATGTTACTTTTGCTGATAAAAAACTACAGAGTATTAAGGTAACTTCTCAATTAATGAACTCTATTTGGTCTTCATTAATATTAGGTATTATTGTTTCTTTTCCTTATTTACTTTGGGAAGTTTGGCGCTTTGTAGCTCCTGGTTTAACCAAAAAAGAAGTAAGTAAATCTAGAGGATTTATTTTTACTGCTTCACTTTTATTTTTCTTAGGCTTGTTATTTAGCTTTTATGTTATTGCTCCTATTTCTGTACATTTTTTATATAATTATCAAATTTCAGATAACATTGTAAATAGCTTTACATTACAATCTCACATTGGTTTAATAACTAATATGTTATTGGGTGTTTCTATTCTTTTTGAATTGCCAGTATTAATTTATTTTCTAACAAAAATTGGTTTAGTTACACCACAATTTTTAAAGAAATACAGGAAACATTCATTAGTAGTAATACTAATTTTAGCAGCAATTATTACACCACCTGACATTGGAACACAAATAATAGTTGCTATTCCATTACTTATTTTATACGAAGTAGGTATTAAAGTTTCTAAAAGAGTGATTAGAAAACAAGAAAAAGAAGCTCAAAAAAACGCAAAAGCTTAAAAAGTATTCCTGTAATTTAAAATAGGCAATAAATATAAAATGTTACATGAAAAAGTAGTTGAATAGTATAGATTTTTAAACTCTAATAATAATCGAATGTTTATGAAGGCTTTAAGATTCTTAAGATAGAATATTTATTACTTTTACAGAAACCTATAATTACACGTTTAAACAATTAAACAATTACACATATTTTAAAAATATGATTTTAAGAGCAGACAACATTCAAAAAATATACGGAAGTAGAAAAGTAGTTAAAGGTATTTCTTTAGAAGTGCAACAAGGTGAAATTATTGGACTTTTAGGGCCTAATGGAGCTGGAAAAACAACTTCCTTTTATATGATTGTTGGTATGGTTAAACCAAACTCTGGTAAAATATTTTTAAATGACTTAGAAATTACCAATGATGCTATGTACAAACGTGCAGAAAAAGGTATTGGTTATTTAGCACAAGAAGCTTCTGTATTTAGGAAATTATCTGTAGAAGACAATATTATGTCTGTTTTACAATTTACTAACTTATCTAAAAAAGCTCAAAAAATTAAATTAGAATCTTTAATTGAAGAGTTTAATATTGGACACGTTCGTAAAAATAGAGGCGATTTATTATCTGGTGGAGAAAGACGTAGAACAGAAATTGCACGTTGTTTAGCTTCTGACCCAAATTTCATTTTATTAGATGAACCTTTTGCTGGTGTAGACCCAATTGCTGTGGAAGATATACAAAGTATTGTAGCACAATTAAAAAATAAAAATATTGGTATTTTAATTACAGATCATGATGTACAAGCTACTTTGGCTATTACAGATAAAACTTTTTTAATGTATCAAGGTAGTATTCTTAAAAGTGGAACTCCAGAAGAATTAGCAGCAGATGAAATGGTACGTAAAGTGTATTTAGGTAAAGATTTTGAATTGAAAAGAAAGAAAAATTTTTAGTAAAAACAACCAATATGCCATAAAATACCTGATGGATCATGCAAAAAAAATTCTTTTCCCCAATCGTTTTTTACAATAGAAGATAATTTTACTTTAGGAAATTTTTCTGTTAGTTTTTTTAATTTTAAGGTTGATAAATATTCTTCTAAATCATCAACTTCTAAAAACAACATAGAATTATCTACCCAATCTTTAACATAGGCTTTTTGCAAATAAAAGCTTAGTTTTTCATCAACTTTAAAGACAGACATATTATCTGATAATATTGTTTCTGAAAAACCTAATTCTGTATAAAAATTTCTAGATTCTTCAAATTTTTTAGCTCCAATAAAAGGTCTTATCGATTTAAACTGTTGTTTTTTTTCCATAGTTAGAGATTATTGATAAAACTACATAGAATAAAATGATTAATGGAATAGAAATGTATTGTAAGAAAACAATCATCAATAAAGAAACCAATAAAAACAAATACTTTATTACATTATTCTTAATTGAATATTCTTTAAATTTTAGAGAAAATAAAGGGATTTCTGCATTCATTAAATAGGTTAATACTAAAGTTACAGAAATTAAAACGTAATTATTAGAAATTAAATTTTGTACAAATTCTATATCAGAATATTGCTGAATTAAAGGAAAAGAAATAACAAACAAACTCATTGCTGGTGTTGGCAAGCCAATAAAAGAATCTGATTGTCTTGTATCTATATTAAATTTTGCAAGTCTATAACATGCTCCTAAAGTTAATAGTAAACCAATTAATGATAAGCCAACAATTGAATCTTCAAAAAAAGAATGAGGAGTATGAAAAATATTAATTTGAATTAATTTGAACATAATAATCCCTGGCACAACACCACTTGTAACCATATCTGCTAGAGAATCTAATTGTTTCCCTAACTCACCAGAAACATTTAGTAAACGTGCTGCAAAACCATCAAAAAAATCAAAAAATATTCCCAATAGAACTAAAAAAGCTGCCAGAACAAATTCACCTTGAACAGCAAAAATTGTGGCAACTGTTCCGCAAAAAAGGTTACCAAGCGTTAATAAATTAGGAATGTGTTTTTTTAGACTCATTTTTAGTTTTATTTAAAAGCTAAAATAAGAAATCCTAATTTGTTGTTTTTCTAAAACCGTATTTTTTTATGTACATTTAAAAAATCTACCAAACCAAAAATAAAAATGCCAGTATTTACATCAGACTTTTCTCCTACTTTACCTTTTAAAAATGGTCATTTTAATACTATGTACAGACCACTTTTTATGAAAGATGCCAATAGTTATATGCGAAAACGCATTACTACTTGGGATCAAGATTTTATAGATTTAGATTTTTCTTTGGTAGGTTCTAAAACCTTAGTTTTATTAATTCATGGTTTAGAAGGCAGTTCAGAATCACGTTATATGGCATCTACTTCTAAATATTTAAACAAGATCGGTTTAGATACAGTTTGTTTTAATTTAAGAGGTTGTTCAGGAGAAGATAATTTGTTGTTAAGCACTTATCACAGTGGAAAAACCGAAGATGTAGATTTTGTTGTAAATCATCTTTTAAAAAACTACGATTATGAAAACGTACTAATTGTTGGTTTTAGTTTAGGAGGTAATTTAACGCTAAAATATTTAGGTGAAAAAGGAAAAAACATTTCCCAAAAAATAAAAGGTGGAATTGCAGTTTCTGTACCTATAGACATTGGTTCTGCAGAAAAAGAAATGGATAAATTAAAAAACAAATTTTATATGGAAGTGTTTTTTAAAACAATGAAAAACAAGTTGTTAGAAAAAGCACACAAATTCCCAGAATATAATTTAGACAAAGATAAATTGTTTAAAGCTACTAAATTTAAACATTTAGAACATTTGTATACAGTACCAGTTTTTGGTTTTGAAAGTCCTGAAGATTATTGGCAGAAAGCGAGTGCTAAACCTTATTTGCCCTCAATAAAAAAGCCAACTTTATTAATAAATGCAAAGGACGATACTTTTTTATCTAAAGAATGTTTTCCTTTTGATGAAGCTCATAATTCTGATTTTTTCTTTTTTGAAGGACCAAATTATGGTGGTCATGTAGGTTTCATGTCATCTTTTAAAGCATCAGAAAACATTTGGTTAGAACAAAGAATAGCAAGGTTTATCAAAGAAAATATACAGATTAACATTGTCTAAACAATATCTTTAAAAAAGGACTGTTATTTTAGTATGTTTTTAGATATTTGTATTGATAATTATTCGTCCTTTTGAAACAAAAAATATTACTCATTTTACTACTTTTTCCAATGTTTTTATCTGCACAAGCATTTAGAAATTATTCGAATGAATTCTTAAATATTGGTGTAGATGCCAAAGGTTTAGGAATGAGTAAAAGTATTGTTGCAACCACAAACGATGCTAACTCAATTTACTGGAATCCAGCAGGTTTGGTTGGTATAGAAGACTACCAAGGTTCTTTAATGCACGCTTCTTATTTTGCAGGAATTGCCAATTACAATCACGCAAGTTTTGCAATGCCAATAGATAAACATAGTGCTTTAGGAATCTCTGTAATTCGTTTTGGTGTAGATGATATTTTAAACACAACAGAATTAATAGATGCTCAAGGAAATATCGATTTTAATAGAATTCAATTATTTTCTTCTGTAGATTATGCTTTTAATGTGGCTTATGCTAGAAATTTACTTTTTAAAGATGTAAAATTTGGTGTAAACGCTAAAATAGTAAGAAGAATTATTGGTGATTTTGCCTCTTCTTGGGGTTTTGGTTTTGATGTCGGAATTCAATTTGAAAGAAATAATTGGTTTTTTGGATTGATGGCTAGAGACATTACTACCACTTTTAATAGTTGGGCTGTTGATGAAACTGAGTTTAATAAAATAAAAAATGCGATTCCTGGTCAAAATCAAGAAGCGCCAGAATCTACAGAATTAACAAAACCAAAACTACAATTAGGTATTGCAAGAAGCTGGAGAGTTGGTCGTTTTTTAAATTTACTAACAGAAGTAGATTTGAATGTACGTTTTGCACAAACTAATGATATTTTCTCATCCGAATTTGCAAGTATAGACCCAGCTGCAGGTTTTCAATTAGAATATGAAGATTTGGTGTATTTAAGAGCTGGTGTTGGTAATTTTCAATACATTACAGAATTCGACAATACAAAATCGCTCTCTTTACAACCTAATTTTGGTGTTGGTTTTAAGTATCAGGGAATTCAAATTGATTACGCATTAACAAACATTGGTAGTGTTGGTAATGCTTTATATTCTAATATTTTTTCTGTAACCATAGATTACAGTTTTTTTAGACGTTAATTATGATGATAAAAAAATACTTTTTTTTCTTTTTTACACTTGCCTTTTTTTCAACTCTACAAGCACAAACAGTTCAACTTTCTGTGTATTCTGAAATAAGTATTGTTACTGTTGGTCCAGGAGAAGAATTGTATGAAGCTTTTGGTCATTCTGCAATCAGAATTAAAGATCCTGTCTTAAATTTAGATTTGGTTTATAATTATGGAATATTTGATTTTAACCAACCAAATTTCTATGCGAATTTTACCAAAGGAAATATGATTTATAGCTTAGCAAGCTATGATTTTAAATACTTTTTAGCAAGTTATAAAAAACAAAAACGTTGGGTAAAGCAACAGGTCTTAAACTTAACCTTAGAAGAAAAACAACACTATTTTTTGTTTTTAGAGAAAAATGTTTTGCCTGCAAATAAAGATTATCATTATGACCCATATTTTGATAATTGTGCAACAAAATTAAGAGATATTACAAAATCTATTTTAGGGAATAAAGTTGTTTTTATTATTGATGATGCAAATAAAGGATTAACTTTTAGACAATTAACAAACAATGAAATTCATTGGAATAATTGGGGCAGTTTTGGGTTAAACTTATTCTCGGGTATGAAATTAGATGAAATTGCAACCACAGAAGCATATCAATTTTTACCTGATTATGTGTATCAAAGTTTTAAAAATGCTACACTTTCTGGAAAAAATAAATTGGTAAAAAGAGAAGATATAATTTTAGATTTTGAAGAAAAAGAACAAAAAACAGCTATATTTAATCCGTTATTAATATTTAGTATTTTAGCTATTCTTGGAATTTTTATCACTTATAAAGATTATAAGAAGAAAAAAAGAACAAAATTTTTAGATTTTTTAATTCTTTTTTTTACAGGTCTAATTGGTGGTATCTTATGCTTTCTTTGGTTCTTTTCGAACCATTCTATTACACCAAATAACTTGAATGTACTTTGGGCATTTTTCCCTAATATTATCGTTGTTTTTTTACTTTCTAAAAATCTAAAAAGTAAGTGGATGTTTTATTATCTCAGAATACTTTTTGTCTTTATTTTAATAGTTCCTGTATTGTGGATTTTTAATATTCAGAGTTTTCCGCCAGTAATAATACCTTTATTAGTTTTACTTTTAGTTCGTTATTTATACTTGTTTACTTATCGTAAGATATAGAGTCTAGTTGTTTTTTAAAATCGTCTGTAAAAAAATTTGTACTTACAGTTCTACCTTCAAAATTTACGTGTGTGTAATCATAAAAATAATTTAGATCATCATTTAAAATACTTGTATGATTTATTATTTTATAATTTAACGAACTCTGAAAGCTATATTTTTTATTATATAAAGGAGAAATATACATGATAAAATCGCAATTATTTTTATCTAAATATTGCTTAATCTCTTCTATCAAAGGGTTTTTTATTTTTATTTTTTGCAAAGTGTTCTCTTCATAAAGAAACCTTACTCCTGAATTCGGATATGAGTAATTTCCCTTATCATCAAATTTATTTCTGTAATTAGGTTTAAATGCACTAAGTACAGCTGGTAAGAGTAGTTCAAAATTATAATAAGAGTAACTGAAAAAAGGATTAATATCTGAATTTGATAAAACATTTAACTTCGAGTTTTCATAAGCTGTAAAATGGTTTTTGACATATTTTCTATTGATAAAAGGAGAAAATCGATAATCATTATTCCCTAAATTTAAGGGTGTGCTAAAAAAAGAAGATTCATCTAATGTTAAAATTATAAAATTTGTTTTATAACCAGAGTTAAAGAAATGTTTAATCATTAAGAAATGGGTCTTTAAATCTGTATCATCCATAGATAAATTCACCCCTTTTAAATTCAATTTCTTATCTATTTGTTTTGTATTTAATGTCGTTAATCCTCTACTTGAACCTACAACAAAATAATCTAAAGTATCCTTAGTATTAAGTGCATTTATTAAAAAACTACTTTTATAAAACTGAGATTTTTTAAAAAAATAGTTAGCAGTAAATGCAATAACATTTCCTATTATTAAAATGCTAATAATGTAAAAAACAACTTTTTTAATAAATTTTTTCATTTCTTAAAATTGAAAATAAATAAAATTAGCATGGTTTTTAATTGCCCCTAAGAAAGCGATAATTAAACATAGAACAATTAAAAAATGGGGCTTAAAATATATTTCTATTCTATTTCTTTTTTCATTATAAATTTCTACTAAAATTAAAAATATAATACTTGCAAAACAGACTCCAGTAATAATTAAATATTTATTTGTTGATGCAAAAAAACTGATTCCTTCTTTAAATGTAAGAATTCTTTGTATATAATTGAATGCGCCTGATATGGAATCAGATCTAAAAATAACCCAAGAAAACATTACTAAAATAAATGTTGTTATAATTTTAAGATACTCAAAATTTCTTTTTGAGGCTTTCTTTTGTATCGATCTTTTAGCAGATATAAACAGTGGTATATAAAATAAAGCGTGAATTAAGCCCCAAAAAATGAACGTAAAATTTGCTCCATGCCAAAAAACCACTAACAATAAAAACGATAAAAACATTTCTAATAGACTTGTATAAAGTTCCTCTACTACCTCCTAAAGGAATATATAAATAATCTCTAAACCAAGTAGAAAGAGAAATGTGCCAACGTTTCCAAAACTCGGCAATATTTTTAGAGAGATAAGGAAATTTAAAGTTAGTCATTAAATCAAAATTAAAAAGTCTGGCTAAACCAATGGCAATATCTGAATATCCAGAAAAATCTCCATAAATTTGAAAGGAGAAGAAAAAAGCACCAATAAGAAGAGATTCGAAAGACTGGTTCTCATAGTTGTTAAAAATTCCGTTTACAATAATTGCTGCATTATCAGCGATGACCATTTTTTTAAAAAAACCCCAAATTATTAATTGTACTCCAGAAGCTGCTTTTTGATAATTAAACTCTCTTTTATTAGAAAATTGAGGAAGTAAATTTGTTGCCCTTTCAATGGGCCCAGCAACTAATTGAGGGAAAAAACTAACAAAAGATAAAAATGCAACAAAATTATTGGTAGGTTTTAGCTTTTTTCTATATACATCTATAGAATAACTTAAAGTTTGAAAAGTATAAAAGCTAATTCCTACTGGTAAAATAATAGATAACCTTTCTAAACTTATTGATGATCCAAAAAATGTAAATGAATTGGTAAAACTTTCTAAGAAAAAATTATAATATTTAAAAAAGCCTAATAAACCTAAATTAATAAAAAGGCTAAGAAACAAAAACATCTTTCTTTTAGCTTCATTATGTAATTTTTCAATTTTTTGTCCAATGGAATAATCAATTACAGAACTAAAAAAAATGAGCGTTAAAAAACGCCAATCCCAAAAGCCATAAAAAACATAACTAGCTACTAAAACTACTAAATTTTGATGAAGCGTTTTTTTTGAAAACACAAACCAATACAGTATAAAAACAATTGGTAAAAATAAACAGAACTCTAAAGAATTAAAAAGCATTATCTATTGCCCTTTAAAATATAAAACAGTAGTAACCGTTTTAATTAGTATTTTAAAGTCTAAAAAAGCACTTCTTTCTTTAATATAATACAAATCGTAACGTAATTTTGTTTCTTGCTCTTCTATGGTATTTGCATAAGGGTAATTTACTTGAGCCCAACCTGTTAAACCTGGTCTAATAATATGACGAATTGCATAAAAAGGAATTTGTTCTTCTAAATCTTTTACAAATTCTGGTCTTTCTGGTCTTGGGCCAATTAGACTCATTTCTCCTTTTAAAATATTTATAAACTGAGGAAACTCATCAAGTCTTGTTTTTCTTAAAAATTTACCAAAAGAGGTAATTCTAACATCGTTTTTTGATGCCCAAATTGCTGTGCCAGATTCTGCATTTTTAATCATAGAACGCAATTTATAAATCTTAAAAATTTCGCCATTTTCTCCTACTCTATTTTGAGTATAAAAAAATGGTCCTCTATTAGAAAATAAGTTGCAAAGTAATAATAATGGAGAAAGTACAAATAAAAATAATATACCTAAAATAGATACTGCAATGTCAAAAATCCTTAAGCCAAAAAGATAAAAACGATTGGTGTTGTTTTTACTAAAATTTATATACTTATAAAAATTATGTGCTAGATATTCTTTTGGTACTCTTGCAGTTATCTCTTCATAAAAGCTCTCATAGCTTAAAATATTTACTCCTTTTTCAAATAGATAAATTAACTCTTTATTTATAGCGTTTATTTGTTTTTTTGATAAGTTTTTTTCTGATACAACAATATCTACAGTCATTGTTTTAGGAACAACTGATGCAATTTTACCTTCATTAAAATTCACAAATCCTTTTACGCCCTCAATTTCTTTATCAGAAATATAGGCTTCTACTTTATGAAAAGAATCATTATCAATTTTTTTGATAAGTTTTTCTATCTCTTGAGATTCACCAATAAAAATTAAAGATTTAAAATAATTCGGAGAAAAAATTAAAGCAATATAAGTAAACCTCCATAAAATTATTGGAACTGATATTATTAAAAAGAAATATACAATTTTAAGTCTATTTGGTGGTAATTCTGGTGATAAAAATGGAGTAAAAATATAAAATATTGTTGTAACAAATGCAGTAAGAACGACTGCACTAAAGACTTTATAGCGATTGTTAGAAACATCTAAATTATAAAGCTGAAATATTTGGCCTATAATTAAAAAATAAAAAATTAAAAGTAATAACCAACTAAAAATTGAGCTACTTGTAAAACTTATATAACTAAAACTGAAATAATAATAGGCTAACCAAAGACCAAATACTAATGTAAAACTATCTATTAATCTTAAAAGGATTTTTCTTTCAGATAAATTAAAATTTGATTTTTTTGTAGACAACAGTATCTGTTTTTTAATTAAATAATAGGGTTAACAATAAAAAAGCAATTGTTGAATCTTAATATGGAGGAATCACAAATTTATAAAAATTTGTTAAAATAAAGACTATAAAAAATTATTATCGTAAATTTTTTCTATTTGAGAACTTAAATGATATTTATATTTATGAAGTTTTAAACAATTATTGCTCAGAGTTTTATATTCTTCATTAGATAAATTATTCATCGTTATTAGAAGTTTTCTTAAATCTTCGTAATTATTAGTAATAGAACAAAACCCTATTTTATTATTTTCTATAATATTTGTTGCTTCACCTTCACCAAAAAAAAGTATAGGAGTTCCTAATTGCATCAACTCAAAAATTTTAGAGGGCACAGCACCATAAATTCTATTTTTAAGAGGAACAAAACCAAAATCGTATTTTATTATTTCTTTTTTAATTTCTTTGTTATTTTTAGATCCGTGAAAAAAAATGTTTTTATTTTTATAATTCGAAATAATTCGAATTTCATCTTCTTCCATTCCCTGACCATAAATATGAAACTCAACATTTAACTTCTTAAAATCTATTTCTTTGCAGATGTCTAAAATGCCTTGAGCATACCCTAATAAACCAGCATAAACAATTCTTAGTGTGTTTTCTTCTTTAGTTTTACTTTTATATTCTTTGTATTTTGGTACATTTCTGTAAACAATAGTTTCTTTGGTAATTATTTTATTAATATGAGTAATAATCTCATTAGATTGCCCCATAATTTTAGTAGCCAACTTATAATTACGTTTTTCTATCTTCTCTAAAAAACGATAGAAAAAACCTTTTTGTATCACTTTTAATTCTAAAGCAGATAAAGGCCAAATATCTGAAACATTTAAAATGGTTTTACAAAAAAGTACTTTACTTAAAATTAATGCAGAAAAAGAAACTAATAATGGAGGAGATTGAATAATAATTACATCTGGTCTTTTTTTTATCAACGAAAAAAGAGAAAACCACAATGAAATTGCAAAAGAAAGCATACTAAAGACCCTCACAATCGATTTTTTAGACTTTGATGGAAAAATCCAAAAACGTTTCACAATAATACTTTCTAGAATTTCTTTTGCATAAATTTTACCTTTATAATTCTTAAATATTTTGCCTTTTGGGTAATTGGGTAAAGGACAAATAACTGTAATCTTATTTTTTCTATCTTTTAATGAAACTGCCAAATTTTGAATTCTATTAGCAGCTGCACCAATTTCTGGTGGATAATAATTAGAAATAATTACAATATTTTTGTTCAATTTATATACGATTTTATTACTTTAAAAGTGAAGTGAATTGTTTTAGTTTACCAATTTTAGTACGCTTTAAAGTGTCTAATTTTTTAAAATTGATACATAAATTGGGTTCTAAATAGTTTTCTAAAGCTTCTTTTATTTGGATTTCTTCAGTCGGTTCTAATTTTTTATCTGCCACATATTCTATTAAAAAAGAGTCTATTTTATGTTGAATAACTTTAATCTCTTTTATGTTTCCAGAATCTTCCATTACAGACTTTGTAATGTAGTAAAAAGTAAGCCCTGGTGCAGTTTTACCACTTGGTAGTTGTATAACATCTTCTCTCCTACCTTCTAATTTTTCTAGAATAATTGTTTTCGAATTTATTTTTTTAATAGCACCTCTATCTCCTATTTTATACCTGATAAATGGATTCGCTTTGTTGTAAAGAGAGGTAATTACAATATCACCAACTTCACCAATTCTTACACTTTTATGATCATTTATAATTTCTACAAAAATACTTTCAGTATTTAAAACCCAGTTTCCTTTTACATCTTCAAAAGCAATTAAATCTAGTTCTGAAGCACCATATTCGTTAATTACTTTTATGCCAAAACCTTTTTGTAGTATTTTTTTATCGGACTCAAACAACATTTCAGAAGTTGTTACACAAGCTGTTAAAGTTGGGCAAATTTCTTTTAAAATAAGGTTATTTTTAATTAAATACTTTGCAAATAAAACCAAGACAGATGTATAACCATTAAGATATACAAAATTTTTGTTTCTAAATTTTATAACCCATTTGTTTAATGCATTTTCTGTTAAATCGAAAACATCGAAACGAATTCTGTTTGAAAAAAAATCTTTCAACAATTCTTTTTTTCTTTGAATTCCTCTTTTGGGCAACCCATAAAATCGAGCTTGTTTTTTGCCAGATAAGTTATGCCAATTAAATCTATTTTCTATAATTGCCCAAGTTAAGGCATGTGTAAATTTATCTTTTGCAAAATAAAATGGATTTCCTGTAGAGCCAGAAGTTTTGTCTTTAAAGATATTTTTTGAATTAAACCCTTTACTTAACCGTTCTTTTAAAGGTATTTGAAGATCTTTTTTTTCTAAAATTGGTAAGTTATCCCATTCTAAATTATCGTTCTTTAAAAGGGTTTTATAAAATTTATTGTTTTTAAAGTGATAATTAACAATTTCTTTTTTTTTACTTTCAACAAAATCTACAAACTCATTTTCAGTTAACTTTTGAATAGCAACTAATTCTGATTTTGCCTTTTTTATAGGGTAATTATTAACTTTTAATGAGAAATCTAATAAGTTCATTTTTTTATTTTAAGATTTCTAACCATTTATTTTTTGCAACATTCCAATCAAACATTTCTACTTTTTTTCTTGCGCTTAATGATAGCTTAGAATTTTTATCCTCTAAAATAGAAACAATTGCATTTTTCATTTGTGTTGGGTTATTTGGCTCTACTAAAACTCCGTTTTTTTTATCATCAATTAAAAAAGGAATTCCGCCAACATTTGTACTTGCAATTGTAAGCCCAAGAGCCATAGCTTCTACAACACTTACTGGTGTATTATCTATATTTGTTGTGTTTATAAATATATCAAAATTTTTAGATTTTTTATGCCAATCTTCTTTAGAAAGTAGGTTTGTAAATTCTACAGAATCTTCTAAATTATTATTTTTTGTAAATGCTAAGCAATCATTATAGCTATCATCTATAAAAGGACCAACCATACACAAAGTTGCATTCGTGTATTCTTTTTTTAATTCTGATAACGCTTTTAAAGCTAAAATAGGGTTGTAAATTTCCTTAAATGCTCTAACCCAAAATAATTTTGGCTGTAATTCTTTTCGTTCTTTAAAATTATATTCAAAAATATTTATAGCATTAGGTATGAATTTTGTTTCAAAATCTTTCTTTTGAAATGCCGTTTTTAAATAATTTGAAGGAGCCACATTTATAAAAGAATTTTTAAATATTAATTTAGATAAATATGGATTATTATCTAATCTGTAAGGTAAATTTCCTCCATGTAGAATAGGAATATACTTCAATTTAAAAAACCTTGAAAGTTGCGAAATTATAAGTGCATAATAAAAGTTTGAGGTACTATACGTATCTATAAAAACAATATCTATTTTCTTTCTATTTTTAAATGTTGTAAAAATCATATCTAACAATCTTAAAATCTTATTTGATTTGTTAGAACTTATTATAAAATCAAAGTTTTCTTGCTTTAATTTTGCTACCAAATTATTTAAAGCTGTAGGATATTTAGTTGTTTTGCTTAAATTATTGCCAATGTAGAGAATTTTATGCATCTTCAATACTTTCTAATGTTTCCGTATTTTCTTGCGCTTCAAAATCTTCGATTCTAATCAAACTTAAACCATAAATAAAACCTGGCAAAGCAATTCTCATTGCAGAATGATTAATTGTTAAAAACCAAATGGAATAAAAAGAAATAATAAATGCTTTTTGTAAAAAATTACCTCTAAAAAAATTAAAAAGAGGTATTGTTAATAACATAATTAATAAGAAAAGTCCAATATACCCATGTTCTTCTAATAATCTCCCAACTTCGTTATGAGATGCTCCTGTTACATGTTCTGTTTTTTTTTGCCTTTCATATTTTCCATTTCCTACACCAATTCCTAAAGGGTTATCTAAAAAATTATCAAACTGCACTTTAAAAATATCTATTCTACCTGTTGTAATATCTGATTGAGTTCCGATAGCATTTTTTCCTGTATATCTATTATTTAACATACCTCCTGTAATATCTGAGGTGTACAACCAAATAGAAAAGATAAAAAAACTTGATATGGCAAGATATTTAAAAAGTATACTAATTGATATTTTTTTATAGATTACATAGAAAATAGAAAATAGAATTAATGTAAAAAAAGAAGCTATAATACCACCTCTAGAAAAAGTTAATAGACCTCTATAAGAAAAATAGATTAAAAAAACTGAATCTAATAATAAATAGCCAGTTAATTTATATTTAGAGAGTATAAAAACCGTAATTATAAACATACCTAAACCAATTGCTGTTGCTACTTGATTGGGACCAAAACCACCAGAGGTTTGAAAATTTGCCTCACTCTGAAAAACGATTTCTCTTAAATCTGGAGTTCTAAAATACAGATACATAATCATAGAAAACAAAGGCAATAACATAAAAAAAAGTGCATCTTTTAAAACCTTTAAACTTATAGGTCTTTGGTAAAAGTAAAAAGCAGAAACACCCAAAACTATGGGACCACTTAAATTAAAAAGCACGTTTTTCCTTAAAGACTCTCCTTCAGGAACTTGCGTAAATATAATACCAATTAATAATAAGAATAAATATAATAAGTATTGAATAGAAAATGTTTGTTTAAACCTACCTGTTAATAGACCTAGCAACAAAAAAAGAATAACTAAGTATTTACCTGTTTCATAAAGAATAAATCCTCCTGTCATCCTAACAAAAACTTCTCCTCC
>JBGCFX010000164.1:0-14844 GCA_045110395.1 Polaribacter sp. | reverse complement strand
CTGCAGAAAACACCGTTTTTAATTTTGAAGGTGGTTGTTATGCTAAAGTGATTAATTTATCACAAGAACAAGAACCAGAGATTTTTGCAGCCATTAAAAAAGGAGCAATTCTAGAAAATGTTGTGATGGACGATAATGGAGATGTAGATTTTGCTGATACTTCTATCACACAAAATACAAGAGTTAGTTACCCAATTTATCATATAGATAATATTAAAGAACCATCAATTGGTAAAAATCCGAAGAATATTTTCTTTTTAACTGCAGATGCTTTTGGGGTTTTGCCTCCAATATCTAAGTTAACACCAAACCAAGCAGCATATCATTTTATATCTGGTTATACAGCAAAAGTTGCAGGAACAGAAGCAGGAATTAAAGAACCAACACCAAGTTTTTCAGCGTGTTTTGGTGCACCTTTTATGCCTTTGCATCCTACAAAATATGCTGAGATGTTAAGCAAAAAAATGAAAGATGCTGGTGTAAATGTTTGGTTGATAAATACTGGTTGGTCTGGAGGCCAATATGGAGTTGGTAGAAGAATGCCTTTAAAATATACAAGAGCAATGATTTCAGCTGTTTTAAATGGTGATTTAGGAAGTTATAGATATGAAGATTATCATATTCATTCTGTTTTCGGAGTTGCACAACCAAGAACTTGTCCTGGTGTGCCAACAGAATTATTAAGCCCAAGAGCAACTTGGAATAATGATGAAGAATATTACAAAACTGCGTTTAAATTATCGAACGCATTCAGACATAATTTTACGCAATTTGAAGAAGTTGCCAATGAAGATATACGTAGAGGAGGTCCTCAACGTTATGCACATTAATACAAATTCGTTATTATATTTAGAAAACACCTCATTTTGAGGTGTTTTTATTTAAAAATAGATTTAAATTGTAAGAAAATTTCACAAACAATCAGTTTCTACTTGATAATAAAAAAAACTAACATTTATTTTAAGTGATTGTAAATAAAGTATTAAGGTTTTGCCTGAACTTAATTATATAATAAATTTTTGGACTTTAAATTTATTTCCACTTCCAAAATTCAACTTAAATAAATAAATACCTTTTGTTAGAGATTGAATATCAATTTTATTAGAACCCATAGATTTATGAATTAGTTGACCAGTAATGCTATAGATTTCTGCACTAAAGTTAGTTTCTTTTGAGTTAATTTCTATATATGATGAATGAATTTCAATAATAGGTTCTTTAAAAATATCTGTTATATTCAAAGTGTAATTCCCTTGGTTACAGCCAGCATAATCGATAGGTTTTGTGACATGATCAGTTAAGTATTCAATTAAATAATCTGCAGTTGTTAAAGGGAATGTGTAGCTAGGAGATGCAGGGAGTAAATTAGGAAAAACGTTGCTTATATAATCATTAAGACTTAGTGTTACTTGGTCATTATTTTCAAGTAATTTTCCGTTTTTAAAAAACACATACTTACCATTTTGATCTTTTTGAATTATAAAATTAGTATCTAACGAATAGCTAAAGCCACTGAAGTATCCTTTCAAAAAATTTCTAAGTTCATTAACAGTCAATGTAAAGGTGTCAAAACCGTTACCAAAAGGATCTATCGAATAAATAGAAAAAGGAGTTATATTTCCTTCATATATTATATCTCTAATTCCTCCAAAATTTTGGACAACCATATCTGAGCCAGATATTTTTTGAAGAGCATCTGTATAAAAACAACCTGTTGAAGTTTTTGATAATGTAGATAAAGAAGAACCTAATTTTGTAAAAAAAGCAGGATTATTAAAATAATCACTAATAGTATTAGATAAATTGGCATCAACAGTTAAATTAGCATCATTTAAATCAATAAGTTCAAATTCAAAATTTGTTATTTTTTTATTTGTTACTGTTAAAGTGGTCTTGGAAATTTTATCTAAATTACCACCAGACATTACTTTGTATCCATTTGCATATGAAACCCCATATTCTTGGTTTGTATGACCACCAATCACAAAATCCACAAAATTATGATTGTTTAAGATTTGGTTGTCTTTAGAGCCTCCATAATGTGTAAGGGCAACAACTAAATCAACATTATCTGTAGTTTTAATATTTTTATAAGCTTCAAAACTATCTAAACCTTCTGTAAAAGATAAACCTTTAATTTTTTTTGGATGTGTTAAAGGGTAGCCTCCTGGACTACCTGTTTCTACAACACCTATAAATGCAATAGAAAAACCATCTTTGGTTATTATTGTGCTTCCTTTTACATCACTTAACTCACCAGTTCCTCCAGAAATATTATCACATATAAAAGGAAAATTTGCTTGAGCTAAACGATCGTTAAGTATCGATTGGCCATAATCGAACTCATGATTACCAATAACACTAACATCTAAATCAGTTTGATTTAGCATATCTATCATTGGATATCCTTTATTTTCATGATAATCTACAATTGGATTTCCAGAAAATAAATCTCCTGCTGCTACAAAGTATACTTTTTTATTATTAGCTTTTTCTGCATCAATTAGTGGTTTGATTTTAGAGAAGTTTTCTATTTGACTATGAGGATCATTAATTGCAAAAATTACAATAGTTTCTTGTGCAAAAGTTGCAAAATGAGAAATTAAAATAATTAAAACTAAAAATATTATTTTATAAATTTTTGATAGAAAAAACATAACCCTTTGGTTTTAACACAGACAAATATAAAGTGTTTTTGGTTTATGGCAAAAAACTAATTTATTCTATAACTACTATTGCAAGGTCTGTACAGAGTAGACTCTTAACTTTATAAATTTAAATGCTTTCTGATTTCTCTTAAGAAAATAACTCATTTTGAAGTATCTTTTTATTTTTAGAAGTATATTTATTCAATAAATTAGATTTTATGATTAAAAAATGGTTTAAAAATATTGGTCCAGGTACTTTAATTGCAGCAGCTTTTATTGGTCCAGGAACAGTAACTTTATGCACTTTAGCAGGTGTTAATTTCGGATTCAATTTATTATGGGCAATGTTGCTCTCTATAATTGCTACCATTGTTTTACAAGAAATGGCTGCAAGATTGGGTATTATTTCTCAAAAAGGATTATCAGAAGTTATTAGAGAAGAAATTAATAACCCATTTTTTAAACAATTTATTACTTTTTTAATTTTAGCAGCAGTAGTTGTGGGTAATGCTTCTTATGAAGCAGGAAATATTAGTGGAGGAATTTTAGGTTTAGAAACCATTTTAGGAAAATCTGTTGTAAATATTGGTTCTCTTTCTATTAATTTAATGAGTATTCTCATTGGTTTATTAGCGTTTATTTTACTTTATATAGGTAATTATAAATTCCTTGAAAGAGCTTTAGTTACCTTAGTTTTATTAATGAGCGTTTCGTTTTTAGTAACAGCAATTTTAACAAAACCGAATTTATTAGATGTTTTAAAAGGAATGTTCATTCCGAAGTTTTCAGAGAAAAGTTTACTTACAATTATTGGTTTAATTGGCACAACTGTTGTGCCATATAATTTGTTTTTACATGCTTCATTAGTAAAAGAACGTTGGCATAAAAAAGAAGATTTACCTTCTGCAAGAAAAGACACCATAATCTCTATAATTTTAGGAGGTTTGGTTTCTATGGCAATTATTGTTTCTGCAGCTGCAATACCTTTTGCAAACATTTCTAGTGCTGCAGACTTAGCAAAAGGTTTAGCACCTTTGTATGGTGAATTCGCTAAATATTTTTTAGCCTTAGGTTTATTTGCTGCAGGAATAACATCTGCAATTACAGCACCTTTGGCTGCTGCTTACGTTGCAAAAGGATGTTTGGGTTGGCAAGTAGGAATGAAGTCTAAAAAGTTTAGATTTGTTTGGATGACCATTTTGTTTTTAGGTGTTTTATTTTCGTCAATTGGTATAAAACCCATAGAAATTATAAAATTTGCACAAGTCGCAAACGGAATGTTATTGCCTGTAATTGCAGGAATTTTATTATGGATTATGAATAAAAAATCTGTATTAGGAAAATTTATCAATAGTAAGACTCAAAATATTTTAGGGTTTGTCATTTTAGCAATTACTATTTTTTTAGGTGCAAAAGGAATTTTAAAAGTTTTTAATTTATTGTAAATGAAAATTGATGTCAATTGTGATCTTGGGGAAGGAATTGTAAATGAACATTTATTAATACCTTTTATTTCTTCATGCAATATTGCTTGTGGGGGCCATTTTGGTGATGCAAATTCTATTGATAAAACTATTGAATTAGCAATTGAAAAAAATGTTTTAATAGGTGCACATCCTTCTTTTCCTGATAAAAAAAACTTCGGAAGAAAAGTGATGCAAATTTCTGATGATGAATTAAAATTAAGCATTCAAAATCAGTTGGATTTATTTTTAGAAAGATTGTCTAAATTGAAAGGAAAACTACACCATATAAAACCTCATGGAGCTTTGTATAACTTAATTGCTGAGGATGAAAAAGCTGCTGAAAATTTTATAGAATCCATCAAAAAATATTTAAAAGATGTTTTTTTATATGTTCCTTATAATTCCGAAATTGAGAAAGTTGCTTTAAAAAATAATATTAAAATTAAATACGAAGCTTTTGCTGATAGAAATTATAATGATAATTTAAAATTAGTTTCAAGAAAAGAAGAAAACGCAGTAATTACAAAGTCTAAAGAAGTTTTAAATCATATTTTAAAAATGGTTTCTGATGGAAAAGTAAAAACGATTTCTGGTATTGAAAAAACAATAAAAGTTGATACTTTCTGTGTTCACGGAGATAATGAGAATTCTTTAGAGATTTTAAAATACGCATCAGAAGAACTTTCTAAAAAAGGAATTCAAATTGGATAAAGAAATTTCATTTAAACCTTTTGGAAAAAAAGCTATTCTTATAGAATGGAAATCTATTATTTCTGATGAAATTCTAAAAGATATTTTAAGTTTTAAATCCAAAATAGAGAATCAAAAAAAGGTTTTTTTTACTGATTTAATTGTTGGGTATAATTCTTTGACTATTAAATATATAAAAGAAATAAAAAACTTTGAAGAAGAAGTTAAAAATTTAAAATCTATATATTTATCAACTTTAGAAAAGGTTACAAAGAGAAATTATACTTGGCAAATTCCTGTTTGTTATGATGTAAGTTTTGGAATTGATTTAGAAGAAGTATCAGAAAAATCAAAATTAACAATTGAACAAATTATCAAACTTCATTCAGAGAAATTATATACTGTTTTCTTTATCGGATTTTTACCCGGGTTTTTGTATTTAGGTGGTTTAAACAAGCAATTATATTTTGATAGAAAACCAAACCCGAGGTTAAAAGTAGAAAAAGGCTCTCTTGCAATAGGAGGGAAACAAACAGGTGTGTATCCTGTAGATTCTCCAGGAGGCTGGAATGTTATTGGAAAAACTCCAGTTAATTTTTTTGATTTAAAAAACAGAGAACCTTGTTTCGCAAACGCTGGTGATAAAATAAAATTCAAGCCTATTTCTTTGACTGAATTTCATCAAATAAAAAAAGAAGTCGAACAAAATAAATATCAACTTTCTAAAACTTTATTAAATGGTTAAAGTTTTAAAAGCTGGTTTTTATGGATCTATTCAAGATAAAGGTAGAGTTGGTTTTGCATCAATTGGTGTTCCAGTTTCTGGAGTGATGGATTCATATTCATCAGATATTGCAAATAGTATTTTAGATAATTCTTTAGAGGATGCTGTTCTAGAAATTACTTTTGGAGGAACTCAATTGCAGTTTTTAAATTATACTATTATTTGTATTTCTGGTGGAGATTTATCACCTAAAATAAATGATAAATCAATTTTAATGAATGCCAGAATTCAAGTTTTTAAGAATGATATTTTATCGTTTGGAAAAATTAAATTTGGAGTAAGAAGTTATTTAGCTATAAAAAGTGGTTTTCAAACAGAAAAAGTTTTAGGAAGTAGCAGTTTTTATCAAAATATAACTAAGAATTCAGTAATTCAAAAGAATGCTGTTTTATCAATACAAAAAATAGAAAAATATGCTGAGTCAACAAATACATCTATAAAAATTTTAAAATCTCATTTCGAAACTAAAGAAATTGAGTGTTTTAAAGGCCCTGAATTTGATTTGCTAAATGAACATCAAAAAGAAAAATTATTTAATCAAAACTTTACAATTTCGAATGATAATAATAGAATGGGCTATCGTTTAAATGAAACTATTGATAATAATTTATCATCCATTTTAACGTCTGCAGTTTTACCAGGAACTGTGCAGTTAACTTCTTCAGGAAAAATCATTGTTTTAATGCGAGATTGCCAAGTTACAGGAGGTTATCCAAGAATTTTACAACTTAACGAAAAAGCCATAAATCAATTGGCACAAAAAACTACAAATGATAGTTTTAAGTTTGTTTTAGAAAGTTTATAAAAAGTAAAAGCACCCAAAAATATTGGATGCTTTTATTATTTAAGGACTAAAATGTTTATTGTTTTTGAACAACAATAACTTCAGTTAGTTCTTTCTTATCTTTTATTTTTACAGAAACATTGTTACCAGCTTCTTTAGCTTGCTTTTCAATTTCTGCTACAGTTCCTTCAACTTCTTTAACTTCAGTAGTTGTTTTACCATCAACAGTTTTAGTTGTTGTAATAGTAGCCATTGCTAAATCTCCAGATGTTTGTGTAATTTCTATATTTACATCTTTTTTGTTGTTGTAATCAGCAACATCAGCACTATTCATAGCAATACTTGGTGCAATTACCAAAGCTACAACAGACATCAATTTTAAAAGAATGTTTAAAGATGGTCCAGAAGTATCTTTAAAAGGATCACCAACAGTATCACCAACAACTGCTGCTTTATGAGCATCAGTTCCTTTTTGACCTTGTTCTTCTATTGTTTTCTTAGCATTATCCCAAGCTCCACCTGCATTCGATTGAAAGATAGCCATTAAAACACCACATGTGGTAACACCTGCTAATAAGCCACCTAACATTTCTGCACCACCAATAAAACCAACAGCTACTGGCACAGCAATTGCTAATAAACCTGGTAAAACCATTTCTTTAATAGATGCTTTTGTAGAAATATCTACACATTTATCATATTCTGCAACACCATCTGCAGCATCAAATATTGCTCTTTGTTCTTTGGTTGCTTTAGTCATATCAGAATCTACAGCTCTCATAACTTCTAAAGCCGCTTTTAATGCAGGAATATCTCTAAATTGACGACGAACTTCTTCGATCATAGCCATTGCAGCTCTACCAACAGCGTTCATAGATAATGCAGAAAATACGAATGGTAACATACCACCCACTAATAAACCAGCCATTATTTTAGGTTGAGAAACATCAATAGCAGTTACATTTGCAACTTTCATAAAAGCAGAAAATAATGCCAAAGCAGTTAATGCTGCAGAAGCAATTGCAAAACCTTTGCCAACAGCTGCAGTTGTATTACCAACAGCATCTAACTTATCTGTACGTTCTCTAACTTCACTTGGTAATTCTGCCATTTCTGCAATACCACCAGCATTATCACAAATTGGTCCATAAGCATCTACTGCTAATTGGATTCCTGTATTTGCTAACATACCTACAGCAGCAATTGCAATACCATATAAACCTGCAAAATGATGCGAAACTATAATAGCAGCAGCAATTAATAAAATCGGTATTGCTGTAGACATCATACCCACACCTAAACCAGCAATAATATTTGTTGCAGCTCCTGTTTTAGATTGTTCTACAATAGAATTTACTGGTTTTTTACCAGTTGCAGTGTAATATTCTGTTATTTTACCAACAGCTAAACCAGCTACTAAACCAGCAATAGTAGCCATAAAAACTCCCCAAGAACCAAAAGGTAAACCTTCTACAGCTTCAGGAATTAAAGCGTTAATGATAAAGTAAGATGCAATAATCATTAAACCTGCTGAACCAAATTCACCAATATTTAATGCAGTTTGTGGGTTTCCACCATCTTTAACTTTTACAAAAAATGTACCTAAAATAGACATTACAATACCAACTGCAGCTAAAACTAAAGGTAAATACACAGCTCCTAATCCGTTTAAATCTGGAGTAATAATAAATGCTCCTAAAACCATTGTACCAATAATAGAACCAACATAAGATTCAAATAAATCTGCTCCCATACCAGCAACATCACCTACATTATCACCTACATTATCTGCAATTGTTGCAGGGTTTAATGGGTGATCTTCTGGAATCCCAGCTTCTACTTTACCTACTAAATCTGCTCCAACATCTGCTGCTTTTGTATAAATACCACCACCAACTCTTGCAAATAATGCAATTGAGGAAGCACCTAAAGAAAAACCAGAAAGTACATTTAATACTAATGTTAAGTTTTCTGCTCCTGGCCACATTTCTTGATATATCCAAAATAAGCCACTAAGACCTAAAACGCCTAGTCCAACAACACCTAAACCCATTACTGCACCACCAGCAAAAGCAACTTCTAATGCTCTACCTAAAGAGGTTCTTGCAGCTTGCGTAGTTCTCACGTTTGCTTTGGTTGCCACTTTCATTCCTATGAATCCTGCTAAAGCAGAACAAATAGCACCAATTATAAAAGATACAGCTACTAAACCACTAGATCCTTCTTCTGCACTACCTTTAAAGTATAATAAGATAGCTACTGCTACCACAAAAATTGCTAAAACTTTGTATTCAGCTTTTAGAAAAGACATTGCACCATCAGCAATATTTTTTGCAATTCTTTTCATTTTTCCATCACCTTCATCTTGCTTATTTACCCAAGCACTTTTAATGAATACAAACGCTAAGGCTAAAACACCAAAAAGCGGTAAAAATTTTACTATTAATTCCATATTTAGTTAGTTAATTTTAAATTAATTATTTTTTTAACGGGGCTAAAAATAGTAAAATTAAAGTGATAAAAAAAGCTATCTTAAATTTAAGATAGCTCATTTATTTTACAATAATTTATTAATGTGATAATTATATGGTAAATGTTCTTTTTTTCTTATGCTCGCTATTGTCATAACGTTCTACACATTCGTGGTAAATTTTAACAGCTTCTTCTGCATTTCCCCAGCCACCAGTATCAACTTTTTTCTTTTCTAAATCTTTATAAACTTGAAAGAAATGTTCTATTTCCTTTAATCTATGAGGGTTTAAATCAGAAATATCTAACTTCTGATTCCAAATTGGATCAGATACAGGTACACAAATAATTTTTTCATCTGGTCCTTTTTCATCAGTCATATGAAAAACTCCAATTGGTCTTACTTCCATAACTACCATTGGGTAAGTTGGTTCTGTACCCATAACCAAAACATCCAGAGGATCTTGATCTAAGGCTAAAGTTTCTGGGATAAAACCATAATCTCCAGGATACATCATAGATGAAAATAACATACGATCGAATCTAATTTTATGCAACGTAAAATCGTATTCGTATTTATTTCTACTTCCTTTAGGTATTTCTATTAAAACGTCAAATGTTAATTCTTCTTTTTTATTCATATTCTTTTCTTTGAATTAGGGTGCAAAAATAGTCATTAAATAAAGTTTATTTGAGGAATAAAGAAATAATTTACGCAATTGTTTTCGAGTGGTTTTAGTTTTTTTTAAGTATAAGAAATGATGTGTTTTTTATACTTTTTAAGAATGTAAGTAAAAACTATTAGAATTCTGGTTTTATACCAATTCTTACTGCAAATTTTGGAGATGGCAAACCATTGATACTTCTGTGGTCTCTTCTCCATATTAAATCTACTCTTAGAGGTCTAATGTCTTTGTAACCAATGTTCTCAAGTCCAAAACCATATTCATAATACATACTTTTGTCTGGGGCATCGTATTTGATATTAGATCTATTAATGGCTCTGTTTTTATCAGAAATAGTACCATAAACGGTTCTAAAAGTAATTAAACTTCTAAGATTTAATTTCTTTATAAGTGGTATTCTATTTAGGATAAAGCCATTAAAGTGTTGTTCAAAATGCCCAGAAATATATGTATCTGTTATAAAATCGTAATAATTTATTAGAGAGAAAGTGTTTTTTGTAATCCAGAATGTTTGGTTTGCAGGAATTGGGTTTAATAAAGAAAGAGGTACTGTGCCAAATGTTTTTCCACCATCTAAAGAAGCTCTTAATAAACCAAATCTACCAAGTAAAATGGGGTGTGTGTAGTTAAAAGATATTTTATCATAATTAAAATCTCCGTTTAAAAAACCTTTGTAACCTTTTCTGTAGTTGATAATTAATGCAGGATATAAGTTTTTTCCCATTTTTTGCTCAATCCCAAATCCGTATTCAAATCTTCCAGGAGTGTAGGCAAGGTAAAAGTCTTGAGCAACATCTGTAAGACTGGTTTGTATGACTCCATTTTTATCAAGATAATCTATGGTAAAATCTTTTCTTTTTGCAGCACTACTAATATTATTATGTGCAAAAGAAGTACCAACATGAAGGTTTTTTTTAAGTTCAAAATCAAATTGAATCACTTTTCTATCAACAGAAGATAGAAACAAATTATCTCCTCTAGAAAAAAGTGCATTTGGGTCAAAAAGATTCGCATTTAAACCATTTGTATTCAATAATTTTGCACCTAATTGTTCTGCGTCTTTTAAATAGGAAACACCTACACCAATTCTTGGTTTATAGCTCAATAAATATTTAGCTTCTATATTGTATTTTATTTTTTCGTCTTTTGTACCATAGGCTAAAAAACCATTAATTCTAAATCTGTCATCTGGTGTTGTAAAAGTTCTAAAACCTAATTTTAACTTTACACCTTCTACACCATTTCTTGTTACTGCGTTCCAATATTGTCCTATTTGAAACCTAGGGCCTAATGACAAATAACCAGTAGATAGCGTAGTTAAAATTCCTGTAATCTTACGAATCTGTTTGTCTTTTTTTATGTTTTTTATAAGCGTATACCTCTCTATCTTTGTGTTATTTTTGTTAATAGAGTCCCAGTAATTATTATTTCTGCTAAACTGTTTAGGTTTGAATCGTATAATTTTTTCTGAATAAAAGTTGTCTGGTTTTGGTTTACCAAAAGAATACTTATCAAATTCAGTCGTTTTTTTAACAGTTAAGCCAGTTTGATCTTCTTCATTTTCATCTTCATTTAATGCAAAAGTTGCTTTATAAATATCTTTTTTAGGAAGGTAAATACTATCTTTTTCAATAAGAAATTCTTTGTCTAAAGAAATTCTTCTCACAAAATTAATATTCATATCCTTACTAGTTTCCATCTTAATTTTAGTGATGGAAAATGTTTTGTTTACTACCCAAAAATTACCTTTGAAAGCAAGATCGTTTCTTCTCGGAAAAAAATAAATATTGTAAAGAGTTCTATTGTTTTTTGTAATACTATCTTGTAAAACATAATCATAAGTATCAAAGCCACTTTTAGAAATTGGACTCACAAAAGATTTTTGCAGCATTTGAAAGTTATCATCATAAATATTAATATCATTAAAAGCATTAGATACTCTTTCAAAAACAAATCCTTGACGATCTAACCCACGACTTTTTTCTGCTTCAATATCTATACGTTCTTTATTTATAATATTATTCCCATAAACATTACTTACGGTTTCACTAACAAATAGTGGCATATAAAAATTGACGCCATTATCATTATAAGGTAACTGGGTTAAAATATTTTTGTATTCTTTTTTAAACGTTTTTTTTAGAAAAGTTGTGTCTAAGTTATTTAAACCAATCTCAGTAGTTAATAATTTTTTATATTGATAATTATCAAAAAGCTTTAAGCCATTTCTTTTTTTATTTTTCCAAATTTCTTTTAAAACTTTGTAAGCTGGGTTTTCTTTTTTATTAAGTCTTTTTTTAGGTCTAGTAACAATAATAATCTCGTCTAATTGAGATGCTTCTTCTTTTAAGATGATATTTAAAAATTTAGTTTTTTTAGAGACCTTTTTTATGATGGTTTTAAAGCCTAAAAGAGAAATTTCTAATCTACCTTTATTTTTTTTAAGTGTAACTTTAAAGTTGCCATTAAAATCGGTGTTAGTGCCAATGGTAGATTTTTTAACAACTATGTTTGCATAAGGTAAAGGTTGATTGTTTTCGTCTAAAACCTTACCTTTTATGGTAAGTTGTGCATTTACAAAAGTTGTAAATAATAGTAAGAAAGGTTAAAAGAACTCTCATAGCTTAAAATAAAATCCTTTTTTTACAGGAGTAAAAAAAGGATTTTATCAATTTTTTCAAAAATATAGATTATTTTTTATATAAAACTTCTTTTACAGCTTTAATTACATCGTTAGAATTCGGAATCCACTTCTCAAATAATACAGGAGAATAAGGAGCAGGTGTGTCTGCAGTGGTTATTCTTTTAATTGGTGCATCTAAATAGTCAAATGCTTCATCTTGTATTCTGTAAGTAATTTCTGAAGAAACACTAGCAAAAGGCCAAGCCTCTTCTAAAATAACCAATCTATTTGTTTTCTTTACTGATGTTATAATTGCAGCATGATCCATAGGACGAACTGTTCTTAAATCAATAATTTCTATAGAAATTCCTTCTTTTGCCAATTCATCTGCAGCTTTGTAAGCTTCTTTAATAATTTTACCAAAAGAAACAACAGTTACATCTGTACCTTCTCTTTTAATATCTGCAACTCCAATTGGTATAATGTATTCTCCTTCAGGAATCTCCATTTTATCACCATACATTTGTTCAGATTCCATAAAAATTACAGGATCATCATCTCTAATTGCAGCTTTCAATAAGCCTTTTGCATCATAAGGATTTGATGGTACAATTACTTTTAAACCAGGAGTATTTGCAAACCAGTTCTCAAAAGCTTGAGAGTGTGTTGCTCCTAATTGACCAGCAGAAGCTGTTGGACCTCTAAAAACAATTGGGCAATTAAACTGACCACCAGACATTTGTCTAATTTTTGCAGCATTGTTTATAATTTGATCAATACCAACTAAAGAGAAATTAAAGGTCATATATTCTACAATTGGTCTGTTGCCATTCATTGCAGAACCAACTGCAACTCCTGCAAAACCTAGTTCAGCAATTGGTGTGTCAATCACACGTTTTTCACCAAACTCATCTAACATACCTTTAGATGCTTTGTAAGCACCATTATATTCTGCAACTTCTTCACCCATTAAGTAAATGCTTTCATCTCTGCGCATTTCTTCACTCATAGCCTCACAAATAGCTTCTCTAAATTGAACTGTTTTCATCTATAATTAATTGTTGTTAATTTTTTGAAAAGCAAAAATAAGGAATTAATTATCATTTTCTTTATACATATTTTAGAAAGTCATATATTTTTTAGTTTAAACACTTAATCCTTTTTATAAAAATGTTAAATAATTTAAAATTTATTATGCGTGCATAGTATTTTTTAAAAAAAAGCTGTAATTTCGTACCCGATAAAAAGTATAAAAATAGAATTTTATGAAAATATTGGTATGTATTAGTCACGTTCCTGATACCACTTCTAAGATTAATTTTACAGAAAATGATACAAAATTTGATACAAATGGAGTACAGTTTGTAATTAATCCTTATGATGAGTTTTGCCTTACAAGAGCAATGTGGTTTAAAGAAAAACAAGGTGCAACTGTAACAGTAGTAAATGTTGGAGGTGCAGAAACAGAACCTACTTTAAGAAAAGCTTTGGCAATTGGTGCAGATGATGCAATTCGTGTAAATACAAGTCCTACTGACGGATTTCAAGTAGCTAAAGAATTAGCAGAAGTTGTAAAAAACGGAGGTTATGATTTAGTGCTAGCAGGAAAAGAATCTGCAGATTATAATGGACAAATGGTTCCTGGAATGTTGGCAACTTTAACCAACTTTAATTTTATAAATGGTTGTGTTGGTTTAGAGTTAGATGGAACATCTGTTTCTGCAACCAGAGAAATTGATGGAGGAAATGAAACTTTATCATCTAGTTTACCATTAGTTGTTGGTGGACAAAAAGGAATTGTAGAAGAAAAAGATTTACGTATCCCAAATATGCGTGGAATTATGATGGCTCGTAAAAAGCCTTTAAATGTAGTTGAATCTGCTGGAGTTGAGTCATCAACAAGTATTCAATCTTTTGAAAAGCCAGCACCAAAAGGAGCTGTGAAATTAGTAGATGCAGATAATGTAGATGAGCTAATTAGCTTATTACATAATGAAGCAAAGGTGATATAAAAGTGTTTAATCGTTTTAAAGTGTAATTGTTTAATTGTAAACAAACACACAGTTATACGATTACACAATTAAAAATTTAAAATAATTATGTTAGTATAGTAATACTAAAAACTATCTACTAACAACTAAAAACTTATTTATTATGTCTGTTTTAGTTTTTGCTGATTCATCAGAAGGAAAATTTAAGAAAACTGCTTTAGAAGTAGTTTCTTATGGAAAAAAAGTTGCAGAACAATTAGGTACCAATGTTGTTGCATTAACAATTAATGCTAATGATTCTTCAGAATTATATACGTATGGTGCAGAAAAAGTAATTACAGTTTCTAATGATTCTTTAAATACATTTAATGCAAAACAATATGCAGCAGTTATTACAGAAGTAGCAAAAGCAGAAAATGCAAATGTAGTTGTAATAGATTCAAGCATAGATGGCTTGTATGTAGCACCAATAGTTGCTGTATATTTAGAAGCAGGCTGTGCTACAAATGTTGTAGATGTACCATCAAGTACAAGTCCATTTACAGTAAAAAGAAAAGCATTTTCTAATAAAGCATTTTCAAATACGGTAATTTCTACAGAAAATAAAGTAATTGGCGTAGCAAAAAATTCTTATGGAGTGCACGAAAATGTAGTTTCAGGAACTACAGTGACTTTTGATGCTACAATTGTAGATGCAGGGGTA
>JBGCFX010000163.1:0-4444 GCA_045110395.1 Polaribacter sp. | reverse complement strand
TAAATTATTTAATAAAAAATAATCTTTTTTATAATAATATTTAAGATACCGTTTATGCTTAATTGATAACTTTTTTACTCAATAATTATGATAATCAGTAGGGTAATAATAAAGTAAAACAGGTTTATTATAAATATCCATTACATCGTCTAGAGCCTTAAAAATTAGAGGGTTGATTTTATCCCATCTTGGATTACTGTTTTGTCTTGATATAATTGTTGCTTCAGGATAAACATAAAAAGTAGGAACACCATTTTCAACTGCTGCTGCTAGTCTTGAAAAACGCTGAAAAGCGTTGTGCCCAGTACCAGCCTCTCTACTTTCTTCAATTGCAAGAATTGGTTCATTGTCAAACTCTATAATAATATCTGGAGCATCTAAATATAGAATTTTCTTTAAATGGTCTGGGACTTTATGAAATTGTTTAGGTTTACTAGCATCACTATCTGGTAAAATTGATTTCGTGGTATTTCTAGTTGTTAAAATTGTATTGTCAATTATGAAATCAGCAAAACTTTCTGAACTATGCCATATTCTGTAATTCATTTATAAATGTTTTTTTATTGCTAACGCTACAGCCTTTGCTAATAATGGAGGAACTGCATTACCTGTTTGTACACGAGCTTGAACTGTACCGCCTTTTAAAGTAAAGTCGTCAGGAAAACTTTGTATTCTACATCTTTCTCTGATTGTTAAACCACGATTATCTTTAGGATGTCCCAGTTGAAATTGAGGTCTTATTCCGCCAGAAACTTGAGTAGGGCTTAAAATGTCCCAAGCTAAACGTATTCTTTGCTTAAACTTTTGGTACATAGGTTCTCCTGGTTTAGTGTTTTTAATTTTTTTAATTGTAGCTAAGGGATGATTAGGAGCAGTATGACTTGTTACGCTACCATTTGTATTTAAACGCATTAATTCTTGAAAAGGGCTAAAAGGTTTTTTTTGATATTTTTCTTTAGTTTCTTTAGTTTTTAAAGAAGGTAAATCGCCTATTGCATCTTTTATTGTAACATAATCTTTGTCTGTCCCTGGTCCGTGCGTTTTGAGAATATCATTAAAATCAAATTCCTTATTCCTAATACCAACAAACACAAGTCTTGTTCTTGTTTGCGGAACTCCATAATCTGGAGCATAAAGCAGTTTGCTTTTAACTTTCATATGTCCGATTTCACTAAGATGAGTTTCAATATCAGACACAAAATTGCCAGTACTTTTCATTCCAGATACGTTTTCGAGAACAACAACTTTAGGTTGTAAAATTTCAACGAAACGAGCGAATTCTTTATACATAAAATTTCTATCGTCATTCTCGTGCCTTTTTCTGTTATTCAGCGAAAATCCTTGACAAGGAATACCTCCAATAAGAACATCAAGTTGTCTGCCATTGAGTAATTCTTTTATTACTTCTGGATTTACTTTTTTCACATCTCCTGTGATTGTTGATGAATTTGGGTGGTTTGCTTGAAATGTTTGAATAGATGGTGTGTGGATGTCACAGCCAAGAATAGTTTCAAAGCCAGCCATTTCAAAGCCTAAAGAAGTTCCTCCACATCCACAGAATAATTCCGCAACAATAGGCTTTTCTGTATCAGTATTAGTTCCTTTTTTGAATATTGGCTCTTTGTTCCAGTAATACCCATTTTCTTCTACTTTAATGGAAGTGTCCCAAATACTTTTTTTAATAATATCAGGTTCTTCTTCTCCGTAAATGTTGATTTGTCCATCCTCTACAATAGTAGAAGTTTCGTCTTTTACTATATATTCTTTAGTTTCTGGCATTTTCTGTTTTTTCGTATGATAATTGTTGCTCTGCTACTTTCAAAGCATTAAACCCTTCTTGTTCGTCTTTAACAATTTCATATAGCTTAGTTCCAATCCACAAAGCAATAAAAAAAAAAAAAGGATAATTAAATATTTTGCTGACTGTTAAAAGATGTTCTCTTTTTAAAGTTTTTTGATTGCTCTCAATTTTACTCAAGAACCCATCTCCAATTTCAAGTTTTGAAGCTAATTCCCTTTGAAACATTCCAGAACTTTCACGAAGTTCTTTAATTTTTTGTCCGAGTGTCATTTTACCAATTTTAGACTTGACTTGTTTAGGTCAAATTTAATTAATTTTTTCAGAATATTGTCAAAAGCGTTAGGAAATTTTATCTCTTTTGGTTTTTAGAGCGTTGGAATTGAGAGTTGGCAAAAACCGAAAGTGCTAAAATATGCGGCTGGTCTAAGCTTGTGTACAACGTTAAACTGATATGACGTCGTTTTAATGATTGATATCAGAAGTTAGCTAAGTTACTTTTTTTTAATCAAAAGATTAATAGGTAAAAACACCTGTTTTTTTTAATTTCCTTTTATTCTAGTCCATAAATCAGACAACAATTTTTTGGCATCTCTTTTTCCTTTGGCTACTTCCGTAAAAATGGGTGTTCCGTTTTTATCAACATCAATTTTATATTTAAAAACAAAACTTTTAGAATTTAGTTTTGTGCTTAATGTTCCAAAACGTAAATCATTAAAATACAAATGATTGTTTTCTTTGTTGATGGTAAACCAACCTTTAGAAATAGCAATCATTCGTTTTGTTTTTGTATTATTTGCCAAATCGCCTAACAAATAATGATTTTTAGGATACTTAGAAAATTTGATTGAATTTGTGTCTAAAAAAGAAGAGTAACCAATTAAAAAAGCATCTTCAGTTTCTATGTTTGCACTCCATAAAATAGTGTTTAATGGAGTTGGTTTTGTTTCAATTTCTTTGTAAATAATATTTTGTGCAGTTAGTTCTTTTGTAAATGTTTGATAAGAAAGCCCTTTTAAAATTAAGGTAATAACAAGATAAGAGCTGCTAATGATGATTCCCCAATTGTTATAAAACCTTCTTTTCTTAGAGGTTTTCTTTTGAAACATCGCTAATATCAAAAAAACTAAAAAAGGCAAGGTATATAAAGGGTCAATCACAAAAATATTTTTAAAAGCCAAACGAATATCTGAGGGCCAAAAAAGTTGTGTTCCCCAAGTTGTATGTGCATCTAAAATAGGGTGTGTTACAAAAGCCCAAAAGAAGAGCCAAGACCAGTCTTTTACATTTTTATAAGCTTCGTATTTGGTAATAATAAAAGCCAAAATTGGTGCGAAAATTACTGAGAAAAGTATGGAATGTGTAAAACCTCTGTGTATTTCTAGGGCAGTAACAGTATCAGTAAAAAAGGAAGAAAAAATATCAAAATCAGGTATTGTACCAGCAATAGCACCATATAGCATTGCTTTGTTACCAATTTTTTTTCCTAAAACAGCTTCACCAACAGCTGCTCCTAAAACTATTTGGGTTAATGAATCCAACTTATTTAATTTATTTAATAACTCTTTCTAAACTTTTTTTCTACAGAAAAGTGAATCAAGTTCATGAAATTTTCATGAACTCCCAAAGTAATATCTAATTGTAATTGATGAATCAATTTTAAAATTTGATCAGCTTGAAATTGCAAATCTGGTATTGATACATAGTTTTCGAAAACAGCACCAATAGTTTTGTAATATAATTCTTCAAAAGCATTTAATTTTTCTGGTTTTTTAGATACATATTCGTAAGAATTTATACTAAAAGCTTCTAAAACATCACCTACATAATTGGTGTGTAATATTTGTTTTGGGTTTACAATATTCAGTTCTTTTATAGTTGGATTTAAATAAGCGTGTAAAATTGCTTTTGCAACAAAATCTACAGGAACGATGTTTAAACCGCTTTTTTTATCAATCCAAATTCTAAAATTTTCGAGAGCTTTATTGGCATATTTATCTAAAAATATGGCCCATGCATAAAACACATCAAACTTAGGTGTTTCAAAAAAGGGCTTATCAATTAATCTACCACAAATAATACTAGGTCTTAAAATTTGAGATGTAATATTGTTTTTAGCACAAAATTCTTTTACAAATTGTTCGCTTTCGTGTTTCGATTTCTCATAAGGATTTCGAAAACTATCTGCTTTATACTCTGCAATTTTATCATGTACCTTTTCATTTTGTATGCCAAAAGAAAATGCTGTGCTTATGTAAATAAAACGATTTACGGTTTGTGGTAATTGCTCTAAAAGGTGTTTTGTAACCTTGTAATTTTGATTGTGAACCGTGTTTTTAGAATCGTTAGTACTTGCTAAATTTGTAGAGCCAGCACAATGAATAACTGAGTCAAAATTGTATTTTTCTAGACTTTTTTTAGAAACTGTAGTTAAGTCTGCAGTAATTACAGTTACTTTCTCTAAACATTGTTCTAAAGAAAAAGCGTTTAAAAAATCAGGTCGAGATTTGTCTTGTAAAATATTTATAAGTCGGTTTTTTGCAGTTTTTTCGTTATCTCTAATTACTACAAAAAGATGATTTACAGTTTTGTCTACAATTGCTTTTTGTAACCATTCAAAAATAATATGGCTGCCAACAATTCCTG
>JBGCFX010000162.1:0-5559 GCA_045110395.1 Polaribacter sp. | reverse complement strand
TTTAAAAAAATTATACTGTAACTTCAGAGAATTTAATATTTAATTCTTTCTGAATTTGATGAATTTTCTCTAATTCAGAAGGCAAAATAAAGGCCAAAGAAACTCCTGTTTTTCCAGCTCTTGCAGTTCGTCCACTTCTGTGCGTATAATATTCTAATTGTTCTGGTAATTGATGATGAATAACAAATTCTAGTTCTTTTACGTCAATTCCTCTTGCAGAAACATCTGTAGAAACCAAGTATTGTAAATTTTCTTTTTTGAAAGCACGCATCACTTTATCTCGTTCTTTTTGTTGCATATCTCCTTCTAAAGCAGCTGTAGAAAAACCCTCTTCAATTAGTTGTGCTGCTAAATTTTGAGCACCAGCCTTGGTTCTACAAAAAATAATTCCTCTTTGGTCTTGTCTTTTCTCTAAAAAGGAAACAATATCCAATGTTTTTTCTTTTAAAGTTGTTTTTGCAAAATGATGTCGAATGTTTGCATTTACTAAAGAACTTCTATTAATTTCTATTCTTGGCGCATTTGCATCCATATATGTTTTTACAATTCTTTTAATTTCCTCTGGCATTGTTGCAGAAAACAACCACGTTTTTCTATCGGTTTTAGTCGTGAATTTTAAGATTCTATTCAAATCTTGTTTAAAACCCATACTCAACATTTCATCAGCTTCATCTAAAACTACCGTTTTTACGTGACTAATATCTACAGAACCTCTTTCTATTAAATCTATTAATCTTCCAGGAGTTGCAACCACAATATGTGTAGTTCTTTTAAGATTATTCATTTGTCTGTCAATCTTTTCTCCACCAAAAACAGCTTCTACAAAAATTTTGTCTTCACTATATTTTGTAAACTTAAATAATTGCTTTTTTATTTGTTGCACCAATTCTCTTGTTGGTGATAAAATTAAAGCCTGAATATGATCTGAACTAGCTTCTATATGATGTAAGACAGGTAAACCAAAAGCAGCAGTTTTTCCTGTACCAGTTTGCGCTAAACCAATAAAATCTGTAGCAGATTTTAATAAAACAGGAATTGCTTTTTCTTGAATTTCAGAAGGCTCAGAAATCCCTAATTCTTTAATAGATTTTATATATTCTTGTTGAATTCCTAATGCAGAAAATGTAGACATTGTTTTTAATTTTTTGCAAAGATACTTTTATTGATTTTAATAATTGATATTGTGATTACTTTACGAATAAAAAATCTGACACAGATTTCACAAATTTACACGTATTAAAAATTTTTCATAATCATCAATGAAAATCTGTAAAATCTTAATTAAGTTTTTACTCTTTTTCAGGTGATAAAACCCTCAATACATCTTCTCTAATCCTAGCTGGTTTATAAGTTTTTGAATCTAACATAGCCCAAATAGTCTTCGCTTTTACCAATAAAACATCATTTTTATAAAACTCCATAAAACGTACAGAAGTAATTCCTTTAGTATCTCCTACCCAAGTTTTTACAGTAATTTCATCACCTAAACCAGCTTGTTTTAAATAATCTATTTCGTGTCTCATAACCACCCAAACATATTGTGGCAAAGGATTTTCTTTGGTTAAAAATGTCCAATGAGTTGTAGCAATTTTATCCATCCATTTTAGATAAACCAAGTTATTTACGTGTTGTAAATTGTCTATATCTTCAGCAGAAACTGTTATTTTTAAAGTAAAAATAGGATCCATTTTAATGAATTTCTGCAAACTTAAATATTTTAGTAGTTCTATAATAATTATTGATGATAGATTTACATAAAACCTTTTATTTATGTTGATATTTGCAACTTCATATGGCACAATTAGCAAACGAATTAGGTACTGAAAAAATAGGCAAATTATTGATAAAACAAGCAGTTCCTGCAACTATTGGGATTCTTGTCATGTCTTTAAATATGATTGTAGACACTATTTTTGTAGGACAATGGATTGGTGTTTTAGCAATAGCCGCAATTACAGTAGTTTTGCCAATTGCATTTTTAATTTCTTCAATTGGAATGGGAATAGGAATTGGAGGAAGCTCAATCATATCAAGAGCTTTAGGAGCAGAAAATTCTAAAAAAGCATTTTTAACTTTTGGAAATCAAATTTCTTTAACCGTAATTTTAGCGATTGTTTTTGTAATTCTTGGCAGTGTTTTTAGTGTCCCAATTTTAAATTTGTTTGGTGCAAAAGGAGATATTTTACCAATTGCATCAGATTATTTTGCTGTTATTATTTATGGAGTCCCTTTTCTGGCATTTGCAATGATGGGAAACCCTGTAATTAGAGCAGAAGGAAAACCAAAATTTGCAATGTATGCAATGATGGTTCCTGCAGTTTTAAACATCATTTTAGATATTTTATTTATCAAAGTATTTGATTGGGGAATGACAGGTGCAGGTTTAGCAACATCTATTTCTTTTGCAAGTTGTGGTTTGTATATTTTATATTTCTTTCTATCCAACAAAAGTGAATTAAAAATAATTCCTAAAAATTTTAATTTAGATTTTAAAATTGTTAGAGAAATTGTAGAATTAGGTGGAGTTTCAATCGTAAGACAAGGTGCAATAAGTGTATTAATGATTGTTTTAAACTACTCACTTTTTACATATGGAGGAGAAATTTCGATTGCTGTTTTCGGAATTATAAATAGAGTGATGATGTTTGCACTTTCTCCTGTTTTAGGAGTTTCACAAGGGTTTTTACCTGTTGCTGGTTTTAATATCGGTGCAGAAAAAAATAAAAGAGTTATAGAAACTATAAAAAAAGCCATTCAGTTTGGAACGGTTTTAGGAACCATCATTTTTATTGGAATCGTTATTTTTAAAGAAGAAGTCATTTGGATATTTACAAACGATGCTACTTTATTAGAAAAAACACCAAATGCAATGCTTATTGTATTCTTGGCAACACCAATTGTAACTATGCAATTAATAGGATCTGCATATTTTCAAGCTGCAGGTAAGGCAATTCCTGCATTAATTTTAACTCTTTTAAAACAAGGTATTTTCTTAATTCCCTTAGCCTATTTCTTACCAAAATATTATGGAATTGAAGGTGTTTGGTGGTCTTTCCCTATTGCAGACACTTTATCCACGATCATTACAATTTTAGTTTTAAAACGTGAAGTTGATAAAAATCTAAATTAGAAATTTTTTAATTGTTGATAATTATATAATAAAAAAATTACCAATAAATAAAATATATTATTTCTTTTTGTAACTTATTAAATTATATTTGGCATATTATTTATTGAAACGAACATTCTAATTATGCCTACAAAAAAAACACCTCACTTAACTAGTAACATCAAAAAAACAACGGTATTATTTTTTAAAAAAGGGTATCATGCAACTTCTATGCAAGATATTGTAGATGCAACTGGTTTAAATAGATCTAGTATTTACAACTCTTTTGGCAGCAAGTTAGATTTATTTATTACTTGCTTTGAAAAATGTGAATTTAATTATAGAAAAGAAGTCCAAAAAATTATACTTGCAAACCAGAATTCTATAAAAACGATAATAGATATTTTTGAACTATCTATGAAAGAGTCAATCAATGGCTACTTAATTCCTAACTATATTTCTGAACTAAAAAATGAAGAACCTACAATAAGAAAGTTAATTATAAATCAGCAAGATTATTTAACAGATCTATTTTTAAACGTTGTAAAAAGAGGGCAAAATATTGGAAAAATCAACAATAGTAAATCAGAAAAGCAATATGCATTGTATCTTTTAAATGCTTTTCAAGGATTAAGAGTTTTAAGCCATACAAAAGAAAATAAAAACGATTTAAAAAATATTATTTATAACACATTGCTTTTATTAGAATAGTTATTTTTGGAACAAACATTCTAACTTAAACAATTGATTCTCCATTCAAATTCGTTGTTAAAATATCGCTAAATAGGTTGAAAAAAGGTCTCAAAGCCTTGTAACTTTCATTCACATTAGCAGCAAAATCTGATGCTAAAACTTCTTCATCAGTAAAATTTTTAACAGCAATAAATCCTTTTTTACGTAACAAATCTACATCAGGATGTTCTTTATCAAAACCTCTTGGTGCTGTTTTTAATTCACCAAAACTTTCAAATTTTCCTCCAAAATGCTTTTTGTAGTTTTTATTTTTTAAAATATCTCTTATTTCTGAAGCATCTTGTTCTATTTCTTTTCTAATTCTAAATAAATCTTCTTTATTAGGCTCCCAAAAACCACCTGCTAAAAAAGATTCTCCTGGTCTAATTCTTAAAAAATAACCTCCTCTTAATTCTTTGCCTAATCTTGAGTAAGAATTTGCAAAATGTGCTTTATAAGGTGTTTTATCTTTAGAAAAACGAACATCTCTATAAATACGCATCATCTTAGATTTTTCTATTTCGTCATGATTTTGTAAAAGATTATGAATTTCAGCAAAAATAACTTTCGCATTTTTCTGAGCCTTTTCATAAGTGGGTTTATGTTCTGCAAACCAATCTCTATTATTGTTTTTCTGTAAATCTTTTAAATATTGGAATGTCGATTTTTCTATTTGCATTTTGATGTGTTTTAAAGTTTCAATTTACGAAATTGATTTGTAACTTCGAATTTGTTATGCATCAAAAAACAAAAGATATTCAGAAAAGATATGATGGCTTTTTACAAACTCCTTGTTTGTGGCTAAAAGATGCTATTCTTAATTTAAACCAATTTAAGATTGAATCTTTTTCATCAAAAATTGATATAGAAATAGATGAAAAATTACGATTAGGCAAATATATTGAACGTTTTGTTTCTTATCAATTAAAGCAAGGAAAACGGACTGAAATTATTTCTGAAAACATCCAGATTCAGCAAGAAAAAAGAACTTTAGGTGAGTTAGATTGCATTATTTTAAAAGATAAAAAACCGATTCATTTAGAAATTATTTATAAGTTTTATTTGTTTGATAATTCAGTTGACAATTCAGAAATAGAGCATTTTATTGGACCAAATAAAAAAGATTCTTTACTAGAAAAACTAAAAAAACTTAAAGAAAAACAACTACCTCTTCTCTACTCTACAGAATGTTCTGATTATTTAAAAAAGATACATTTAAAATCTATAGATATAAAACAACAAGTATATTTTAAAGCACAATTATTTGTTCCTTTTTTAAATCAAAACGTTCAATTTTCAAAAATAAACAAAGATTGTATTGCTGGTTTTTACATCAACAAAAAGGAATTAAAACAATTTACTGATTGTAAATTTTACATCCCAAATAAAAAAGATTGGATTGTAATTCCTCATAAAAATGTGAATTGGCTCAGTTTTAATGATTATCAACAAAAATCTTATGAATATTTAGAAAGAAAATTTTCTCCTCTTTGTTGGTTAAAAAAACCAAATGGAGAAATTAAAAAGTTCTTTTTGGTTTGGTGGGAATGAAAAAGTATGTAACCTATTTGTAGACTTATATTGGTAGACTTATGACTATTGGACTTAAGACATATAAAGATTGTTTTGTTTCTTAATTAAGGACTAAAATTAAATGTTTTTTTTCTTATCGTCATAAAGTCAAAAGTCTTATGCCAAAAAAAATAGGAACTCAAAAT
>JBGCFX010000161.1:0-7033 GCA_045110395.1 Polaribacter sp. | reverse complement strand
ACAAAAACTTTATCAATTTCGCCAGCTTCTTTTCTTTGAGCATAATGTAAAATGGTATCTATAGACTCTTCTTTGGCTTTACCAATAAAACCACAAGTATTTATAACGACAATATTGCCATCATCATTTACATCTTCATGCACCACATTTTTACCATTAGCTTTTAATTGCCCCATTAAAACCTCACTATCGTAAATATTTTTTGAGCAACCTAAAGTAACAACGTTAATCTTATTTTTTTTGATGGTTTTTGTACGCATTGTATTCCGTTTTAAGCGAATGCAAAAATACTACTTTTAAAATGATTGATGTTTTTTCTATTGATAGTTTTTGGGCATTTTTCTAACCTTTGTTAATTGCTCAAATGCATAACCTATTTCTAATAGTTTTCCTTCGGAAAAAGGCGATCCAATAAATGTTAAACTTATGGGTTCTCCAGATTTTTTATATCCCATAGGCACTGTTAATGTTGGGTGTAAAGAAACAGCAGCAATACCTGAATGGTAATTATTGATGGATAAAATGGCATCTAAATTTTCATCCTTTAAAAATTGTAGATATTTTTCTCCTTCAGATTTCAAATTACGCTTCACAACTTCTAATTCTGCTAAAGTTGTGGTGTCTTTTAAAATTCCGTCAAACAATTGCTGACCATAAGGTGCTCTTAAAATAGAATCTTTTTGATTAAAGTTAACAACATCTTTTAGGTTTTTAATGAAGATAGATTTATCTGCATTATCTATTAAATATTTTGGCAAATCGTGTTTCATATCTATATTTAAAAGTGTTCTAAACCCTTTAAAAGAAATTTCTGGAGGCATAATTTCTATAATTTCTGCTCCTGCTTCTTTCATTTTTTCTATGGTTAATGCATAAATAGAATCTGTTAATAATGGTTTTAAAACTCCTAGCCTTTTCCCTTTTAATGATTTTCCTATTTCTGAATCACTATCTGAAATGTCTTTTTTTGATTTTGAATCTTCTTTATCATAACCTAACATAGAAGTAAACAAAATAAGATTGTCTGTTACATTCTTGGTCATTGGTCCAGGTGTATCTAAAGTAGATGAAATAGGCACAATACCAGTTCTACTTAAAGTACCAATTGTTGGTTTTAAACCTACCACCGAATTTAAACTTGATGGCGATGTTATAGAACCTGAAGTTTCTGTACCAATTGCTGCAACTGCAAAATTAGCAGCAACTGAAACTCCACTTCCTGATGAGCTTCCTCCAGTTTCAAATACTTTTCTCCCATAAGGATTTAAAGTTTGTCCACCAATTGCAGAATATCCTAAAGGACAACCTGAACAGAAAAAATACGCCCATTCACTTAAATTTACTTTCCCTAAAATGATAGCTCCTTCTTCTTTTAATTTTTCAACAATAAAAGCGTCATTTTTTGTAAAATTTCTTTCTAAAGCTATTGCACCAGCAGTTGTTGGCATTTCTTTAGTATTGATATTATCTTTTAATAAAATTGGCATTCCGTAAATACTCAATTCTGAAAGAAAACTTTCTTTTCTATTTTTATCTTTTTCTCTGGCTTCTTTAATAACATTTGGGTTTAAAGCAATAATACTATTTAAAGATAAAGTAGAATCACTTTCAAATTTTCTGATTCTGTATAAGTAAAACAAGGTTAATTTCTCGTAATTCAGTTTACCTTCTTTAACGCTTTTTTGTAAAGTAGGAATATCTTGCTCTAAGATTAATGGTTTTAAACTTTCATAATTTTCTTCAGAAAAATAAGCTAAATCATCTTGAAATGGTTGAAACACTTCATTCATATCTAAATTTTTAGATTGAATCAATTCAAAACGCATTCTCTTTTTTTTGTGATTTTGTTGCTCTTCTAATTGAGCAGTTTCATCATATTTTTTAAAAATAACTTCTGGTTGTTTTTCTTTTTTTTGACAAGAAAATAAGATTGAAATCGAAAAAGTAATCAGAAGTAGTTTTTTCATCATAAAATTTTTAATTAATTTAATAACTGAGATATTAATGCAACACTAAATATACTTAACATAAACCAACCTATAAAACCTTGAATTATACATAAATATCTTGGTATTCCTGTAGTAGGAATTTCCCCAAAACCTAAGGTTGTAAATGTGTTTATTGATAAAGTTAACGCATTTAAAAACTTAATAAAAATATCAAAAAAAAGTAAAAAGACAATCCAAATACCCATTAAAATGCTAGATAAAAATTTTCTTTTTTTAGGCAAATCAACCCATTTTCCTTTTAAAACATCTGTCTTATTTAGTAGATTACTAATTAACTTATAATTTGTAGATGAGAAGTAATATAATGGTTTTGCTAACCATAAAAAGTAGCTAGGAGTTTCTTTTTGGCTTTGGTTCATATATTCTTTAAACTCATAATAGGTCATTAAATCTTGTTTTTTTTCTTCATCATAAATTTCTTTCATACTCTCTTTATTTCTAAAGTATCGAGTATAAAAACGAATTCGTTTCATTAATCTATTTTTATTAATAGTATCCCAAGAATTAGGAAATAATAAATAGATGAGTGCAAAAATTAAAATAACATAAATAGAAATTATGATAGATTTAGATGGATCTGTTCCATAATCTGAAAAATCTTTTAAAAACTTGTTTATTTTCCATGTAAAATAAGTTTTAAAAGAAGGATTTTCCTCGTGTAAATATTGATATCTTTTTGTTTCAATATCTTTTAATGTAACATAGGTTTTGTTAGCAAAATCAGTATCGTATTGCGATTTATAGAAATCATAAAATGTACCAATTAATCTTTTCTCAGATTTAAAGGAACTTTCTAGTTTGTATTTATTACTAGTTTTATATGCATTTAAAAGAGAATCATTATTGAATAATTCTTCAAAAGAAAATGAACCAAAAGATGCTTTTTTAGTTATTGAATTTAAATACTCTGAATACCCCTGGTGAGAAATGACATTTTTTTCCCAATCATTCCAATGATACATATCTGTTTTATTAAAGTTTTCGACTTCTAATATTAAAGTTTTTTTGAGTAAGTTATTAGATATAATATTTACGCTAGAAGAAGAAATTCCTGCTTGGTATAAGATTACATTATTCTCATTAAAGTTATTATTTGTTATTTGAGAACGCCACGTTTCATCAACATTAAAGTACAAAAAATCATTACCTATACAAGTATTATTAAAAAAATCGAAAGCACGTATATTATTTGTATAGAACGCACTCTCTAAACCTTCTTCAATATTTAAAAGAGAATTAGATACTGTCAAAAATATTGGAGAAAAAACTTCTATAGTACCTATATCTATTTGGAAACCACCAGAAATTTCAGATTCGTTGATACTTAAGTCATTTCCATAATCTTCGTATACTTTTTCAAAATATTCTACAAAAGGATTCATAGGAATATCTACATTTACATACAAACCTTGTTCAAAAACACAATTACTAAAGGTTAATGAAGAAGCATTTACTACTTCTACTGTTTTTGTGAATTTTATGTGATGTAAAGCCATTCCAGATTCTTCATAAATATGCTCAAAATGCACATTTTTCAGCACTACATTAACATCAATTGTTAAGGTATCTGTATTTTTAAAAGAAAATTTATTTTTGATTACTTCATAATAAAAAGAACTATCTTTTTCTCTATCAAAATAAATAAAAGCATTTTTTAAACTAAAAGCAGAGTCTTTAGCTGAAGTTAATTTACTTATAAATTGTGAATGAGAATATTTAGTAAGTTTATTTGGTGCTTCTTGACCCGTTATAAATTGAATTGAAAACCCAAAAACTAAAATACCAAGAAAGTATTTTTTTAATCTGAAGAACTCTTTTGAAAATAATTGAAGCATCTTATAAGTTTGGTATTCAAATATAATACTTTCAAATTTTAGTAATTCATAACCATTCTTATAAACATATCTTTTAAACATATCTTTTAAACATATAAATTTAGTTTGTTTCTAAACTTAAAAAAACATAAATTGGCTAACAACGATTATAAAACATTGAAACGTTGAATAATCGTCTTAAGTTGCAAGTAATAGCGGAATTTCCACAGATTGAATCAATTTTGAATTTTTTAATAAAGTTTAGCTTAGTAAAACCTGAACCAAAATATGAAAAATGGTTGGCGGAATTTTCTCTCAAACTGAACTGTGTGTTGAATAGCAACTTTGCTGAATCTTTACTCATACGGAATTTGAAATATTGAAAGCGAAGACTGAACTCTACGCTGAAATAACTTTGTGGAATTTCCTCACTCAAACGGAATGAAAACCATCGATAATTACAAACGTTGAATTGAAGTAGAAATTGGAATTTAAAAAATAGGAATCTGTTGAATTCCAAAACTACTACTTGCAACAGCGTGTATAAAAAGTTGCTGGCTTCTAGCCTACTTACGAAAATCCTTCAGATTTTGTTTGTTTGGGTTTATTTAGTAAATTTGCTTTTGGAAGTCAGCAACTTTCTATAACACAAACACGTTGTGCATAATTTTGACTCGTCCTGAATAAATGCTACATAATTTTAAACATTATGTATAAAAAGCGACAAAGTATTTCCCGAAATAAAAAACAACAATACTAGAGTAGGGAAATTAACAACGAATTTGTTTTATAAATAAAAGCTCACATTTAATTTAAATACAATAAAAAAATAACCTTGGTGTTTTCACGCCTAGACATGAAACCTAAATGAATTAAAAAAATGATTTTTACATCATTAAACCAAAAATTAATAGACATATGAAAAAATTAAAATTTCCACTACTTGTTTTGTTTACATTGTTTCTTTTTCAATGTTCGAATGATGATAGTTCTTCACAAGAAGAGGCACAACCAGAAACCCTTACAGATGCAGATGGCAATGTGTATAACACCATTAAAATGGGAAACCAAATTTGGATGTTAGAAAACTTAAAAACCACTAAGTACAATGATGGTACTCCAATTACTTTTTACGACTTTGGTATCCATGCAAATAATTGGGGAGCTACAGGTAGTAATTTTAATAGTGTTGGTTTTTACAAATGGGCAGACACCAGCGACTTAAGTGACGTTATTGATGAAGAATTACCTTTTGACTATTATGGTGCTATGTATAATCATTTTGCAATAGAAAGCGGAAAATTAGCACCAGAAGGATGGCGTATCCCAACAAAAGAAGATTTTGAAGAACTAGAAAACTTTGTAGCCAGTCAAGGTTTTGCTGGCAATGAGGCTACAGCATTAAAAACGGTAAGTGGATGGTTACCTAGTACTGGTGGAGGAACTAATGACTTTGGCTTTAATGCTTTACCAAATGGCTATGTAAATACAGGAGGCACTTCAACACTTGGAAATGGTGTATGTACTTGGGCAACATCAGATGTTATAGAGCAAGGAACTGTTATTAGTTCTAATAGAAGAGTGTTTGTTCGGTTGTCTGACGGGGCTAGTATAGTTTATGAAGAATCTTCTATAAAACTTGGTGCAGGGATTAGGTGTATTAAAATACAGTAGAATAAAATAATTAATATTTAGTTTTAAAAAAGCACAGACCAATGGTTTGTGCTTTTTTATGAGGAAGTTCTAAGAACATATATAATGGTCAAATGTAAAATTTACAGAATTTAATGAAAGTTATTTTTAGATTATAAAAACAGTTAACAACTTGTATAGCTCATTGCGGCTGAATTCCTTAATCGGAATTCATTGCAATTTGCTATCTTTCGGTTACTGCGGAAAATCTTAGCTGATTTTACGCAACAAACCATAGCACAAAACCGTTAGCGAATTTTAAAATAAAATAAAAACTCCTTTCTAGAATAAGAAAGGAGTTTTTTTAATCACATATATAATTAGTTGTTACTTAAAAAAAGAATCTACAAATTCATTTTTGTTAAACACTTGTAAGTCGTCTATACCTTCACCAACTCCAATATATTTTACAGGGATTTGAAATTGGTCAGAAATACCAATTACAACTCCTCCTTTTGCTGTACCATCTAATTTGGTAACTGCTAAAGAAGTAACTTCTGTTGCTTTTGTAAATTGTTTGGCTTGCTCAAATGCATTTTGTCCTGTAGAACCATCTAAAACTAATAAAACATCATGAGGCGAATTGTCTACCACTTTTTGCATTACACGTTTAATTTTAGTTAGCTCGTTCATTAAATTTACTTTGTTGTGTAAACGACCTGCAGTATCTATAATTACCACATCTGCATCTTGAGTTACTGCAGATTTTAACGAATCGAAAGCTACAGATGCTGGGTCTGAACCCATTTCTTGACGAATAATTGGCACATCTGTTCTGTCTGCCCAAACTTGTAATTGATCTATGGCTGCAGCTCTAAAGGTATCAGCTGCCCCTAAAACTACTTTTAATCCTTGGCTTTTAAATTGACTGGCTAACTTACCAATAGTTGTGGTTTTACCTACACCATTTACCCCAACTACCATTAACACATAAGGCATTTTTTTGCCATCTTTTGATGGGATTTCTGGAATTGAAAATTCGGTTTCATTACCAACATTGGTTTCAGACAATAAACCTGCAATTTCTTCTCTAAGAATTCTATTTAACTCATCTGTACCAACATATTTATCTTTTGCAACTCTAGCTTCTATTCTATCAATTACTTTAAGAGTTGTTGCTACACCAACATCAGAGGCTACTAAAATTTCTTCTAAGTTGTCTAAAACATCATCATCTACTTTAGATTTACCTGCTACTGCTTTGGTTAATTTACCAAAGAAACTTTCTTTAGATTTTTCTAAACCTTTGTCTAAGGTTTCTTTTTTTTCTTTTGAGAATATTTTTTTAAAAAAACTCATAATTTTGAGTTGTTAGTTTTTAGTTATTATTTACTAGTTGTCTAAAATTGTACCAATTTAAATAATTGACAAATTGGCTGATAATCAATTGCGATTGCAGACAAGTTGCGTTAGGGATTGTAGCATTTGTTTGAGCTCTTTTTTGTAAAAAAAGCGAGTGCGAAAAGCCCGACCTTTAGGTAACGCCCAAAAATACACAATTATAGGGTGCAAAAAAAA
>JBGCFX010000160.1:0-30836 GCA_045110395.1 Polaribacter sp. | reverse complement strand
GCCAATTAACAGTAACAGGGTGTTTAGCAATTTTTACATTAGGAATTTATAGAGGAAGTGGTAACAATGCTTAGTGGATGAATATTTTATGGATGCAACGAGTTGCTGTTTATGTAAAACCAGTTTTAGCTATTATAGAATTAGCAGGAGCTTTAATTATAAAGCCATTTTCATTATTAGTACGTTTGTTCGCAAACATTTCAGCAGGTCATATTGTGGTAATGAGTTTAATAGCAATTATGTACACTTTAAAAGAATCTTTAGGGGTTGTAGGTGCAACAGGATTGTCTTTAGTATTATCATTTTTTATAACATTAATTGAGGTTTTAGTCGCTTTTTTACAAGCTTATATCTTTACAATGCTTTCAGCATTATTTATTGGTATGGCTGTAGAGGAACATGCAGAAGCTCATTAATACAATTTTGTTTAATTTAATATAAATACATTTATTATGTACAATTTAATTGGAGGTGGATTAATCGTAATCGGAGCAGGAATTGGTTTAGGTCAAATTGGTGGAAAAGCAATGGAAGGTATTGCTAGACAACCAGAAGCGACAGGAAAAATTCAAACTGCAATGATTATTATTGCTGCATTATTAGAAGGTTTAGCATTTGGTGCATTATTTCTTGCGAAATAAGAATCAAACAAACTAAAAAGCACTTCTCTGTAACGATTGGTTACAGAAAGTGTTTTTAAAATTGAACAAAACAAACATTTAATTATTTACTAAGATGGATAAGTTATTAAACGATTTTTCACCAGGATTATTTATAGTTTCTACAATTTTATTGTTGGCTTTAATCGCTTTGATGGTAAAATTTGCTTGGAAACCAATTTTAAACTCTTTAGAAGAAAGAGAATCAGGTATTGAAGACGCTTTAGCAGCAGCAGAAAATGCACGTAAAGAAATGCAAAACTTACAAGCAGATAATGCGAAGTTGGTAAAAGAAGCAAGAGCAGAAAGAGATGCAATGATGAAAGATGCAAGAGATATTAGAGATAATATGATTGCAGAAGCAAAAGAAGATGCAAAAGAAGTAACGACCAAGTTAATTGAAAATGCTCAAGCTTCTATTCAACAAGAAAAGCAAGCAGCTTTAGCAGAAATTAAAAAAAACGTTGCAGAATTATCAATTGGTATTGCAGAATCTGTAATTAAAAAAGAATTATCTAATAAGAAAGATCAACTAGAATTAGTTGAAGGCATCTTAAAAGAAGTTACTTTAAACTAAGATATAATGAAAGACGCAAGAGCAGCATTACGTTACGCAAAAGCAATCTTAAATCTTGCAACAGATTCTAAGTCAGAAGCTGCAGTAAATGATGATATGTCTTTAATTGCTTCAACTATTTCAGAAAATAGTGAGTTAGAAGTAATGTTAAAAAGCCCTATTGTAAAAGCATCAGATAAAATGAATGTGTTAAACGCATTGTTTGATGGTAAAGTAAATAATATTACACTAGGCTTATTTCATTTATTACAAGACAATAAAAGAATAGCAATGTTAGATAGTGTAGCAAAACAATATGCAATTGTTTTCGATCACTTAAAACATACACAAATAGCAAGAGTTACTACTGCTGTGCCTCTTACAAAAGAAGTAGAAAAACAAGTTTTAGATAAAATTGTTTCTCTTACAGGAGAAAAAGCAAATTTAGAAAACGTAATAAACCCTGCTATTTTAGGAGGATTTATTTTACGAGTTGGAGATGTGCAATATGATGCAAGTATCTCTAATTATTTAAACGAATTGAAAAAGGAATTTGACAACAGTCATTACATTCCAAAAATTTAATTATACATCAAATTATAAAAGATGGCAAGTATCAAACCAGCTGAAGTATCAGCAATTTTAAAGCAACAGTTAACAAATTTTGAGGCAAAAGCAACTTTAAATGAAGTTGGAACTGTCTTACAAGTAGGAGATGGAATTGCTCGTGTTTACGGTCTTTCTAATGTTCAATATGGAGAATTAGTAGAATTCGAAAATGGGCTAGAAGGTATTGTATTAAACTTAGAAGAAGATAATGCAGGTGTTGTATTATTAGGTGCTTCTACTTCTATTAAAGAAGGTTCTACTGTTAAGAGAACAGAAAGAATTGCTTCTTTAAGAGCAGGTGAAGGTATTGTAGGTAGAGTTGTAGATACTTTAGGAAGTCCTATTGATGGAAAAGGTCCTATTGAAGGAACTACTTATGAAATGCCATTAGAAAGAAGAGCTCCTGGAGTTATTTATAGAGAACCAGTTACAGAACCATTACAAACTGGTATTAAATCTATTGATGCAATGATTCCTGTTGGAAGAGGTCAACGTGAGTTGATTATTGGAGACAGACAAACAGGTAAATCTACAGTTGCTTTAGATACCATCTTAAATCAAAAAGAATTTTACGATGCTGGTGAACCAGTATATTGTATATATGTAGCTATTGGTCAGAAAGCTTCTACAGTTGCAGCAATTGCAAATATGTTAGAAGAAAGAGGAGCATTAGCATACACAACAATTGTTGCTGCAAATGCATCAGATCCTGCAGCAATGCAAGTATATGCACCATTTGCTGGAGCTGCAATTGGAGAGTATTTTAGAGATTCAGGAAGACCAGCTTTAATTATTTTTGATGATTTATCAAAACAAGCTGTTGCATATCGTGAAATTTCTTTATTATTAAGAAGACCTCCAGGACGTGAAGCGTATCCAGGAGATGTATTTTATTTACACTCAAGATTATTAGAACGTGCTGCAAAAGTTATTAATGATGATAAAATTGCAAGTGAAATGAACGATTTACCAGATTCTTTAAAAGGAATTGTAAAAGGTGGAGGTTCTTTAACTGCATTACCAATTATTGAAACTCAAGCAGGAGACGTATCAGCATATATTCCAACAAACGTAATTTCGATTACAGATGGACAGATTTTCTTAGATGGAGATTTATTTAACTCAGGTGTAAGACCAGCAATTAACGTAGGTATTTCTGTATCTAGAGTTGGTGGTAATGCACAGATTAAATCAATGAAAAAAGTATCTGGTACTTTAAAATTAGATCAAGCAGCATATCGTGAATTAGAAGCGTTTGCAAAGTTTGGTTCAGATTTAGATGCAGCTACAATGAGTGTAATTTCTAAAGGACAACGAAATGTTGAAATTTTAAAGCAAGCTCAAAATGATCCTTATTCAGTAGAAGATCAAATTGCAATAATCTATGCAGGTTCTAAAAACTTATTAAAAGATGTTCCTGTAAATCAAGTAAAGAAATTCGAAAGAGATTATATCGATTATTTGAATGCAAAACATAGAGATACTTTAGATACTTTAAAGTCTGGTAAATTAACAGACGAAGTAATTGCTGTTTTAGTAGCAGCAGCTTCAGAAATATCTAAGCATTTTAATTAGACATTAGCTTATAGACGTTAGCCAATAGAAACTAACAACTAATAACTAATAACTAACAACTAAGAAATGGCAAACTTAAAAGAAATACGTAATAGAATAACCTCAATTGGTTCTACAATGCAGATTACTTCTGCAATGAAAATGGTATCTGCTGCAAAATTAAAAAAAGCGCAAGATGCAATTACAGCAATGAGACCTTATTCATCTAAACTAACTGAATTGTTGCAAAATTTAAGTGCAACTTTAGACAGTGATGTTGGTGGTGTATATTCAACACAAAGAGAAGTTTCTAAAGTTTTATTAGTAATTGTAACCTCTAATAGAGGTTTGTGTGGTGGTTTTAACTCATCAATAACAAAAGAAGCAATTAATACTGTAAAAGAAAAATACAGTAATGTAGAGGTAGATTTGTTTGCTATTGGTAAAAAAGGAGGAGATGTTTTATCGAAACAATTTAAAGTTTTAGACACAAGAAATGATATTTTTGATGATTTAACTTTTGATAATGTAGCTGCAATTGCTGAAGAGTTAATGGGTTTATATGCAGAAGGGACATATGACAAAATAGAAGTGTTATACAATCAATTTAAAAACGCTGCAACTCAAATACCTCAAGTAGAACAATTTTTACCAATCAAACCTATTGAAGGTGGAGATGCTGCTGCTGTAAATTCTGACTATCTTTTTGAACCATCAAAATTAGAAATTGTAGAAGCTTTAATACCAAAATCGTTAAAAACACAGTTGTATAAAGCAATTAGAGATAGTTTTGCATCAGAACATGGAGCAAGAATGACAGCAATGCACAAAGCAACAGACAACGCAAAAGAATTAAGAGACGATTTATTATTAACGTATAATAAAGCTAGACAAGCAGCAATTACTAACGAAATCCTTGAGATTGTTGGTGGGGCTGAAGCTTTGAAAAATTAGACTAAAATTATTTTTATATATTTAAGCGAACCTAATTTAGGTTCGCTTTTTTATTTTAGATAAAACCTTAAATGACAATTAATAAGAAACTAAATAAAACCTTTTTTAAAACAAAAAAGAAATATATTAAGAATAATGACAAAGGAAAGTTTTATAAATTAAAACTTAAAAGAACTCTAATGATGTTTGTTATATTTATTATCCTTTTCTTTATAATCACTTTAATAAAGGGTTTATAATATTAATTAATGATGAAATTTATATCTTGGCACACCCTTTGAATCTAATCTAACAAAACACATAAAATGAAAACAATGAAAATTTTATCAATCTTAGCAATTATATTTGGTTTTTCACAATGTGGAAGTGTAAAATTTGATGAAAACCCACCTTTTAAAGTACAAAAAAGCACTTACACAAATTGGTCTGGAGGTCAGCCAGGAGTTAGAGGTATAAAAGTAGAAATTACGATTTCAGATGATGATGAAACTACATTTGATACATTGTTTTTCAGAAATATGAAAACCAAATTAGAAAAGGTAGATGTTAACGGAAAAACAGTTTTGATTGGTCATTTTAATACATCAACAATAAAAAGAGATATAGTTTTAGATGTAGATGCTACAAAAGAGTTAAATAATGAAGTACCAAAAGTAGAAAAATTACCTTTTGAACTTAAAAAAGATGAAGCAGTTATCACTTATCAACTAAAAGATAAACTACATTATTACAAATTAAAACCTTTACAAGAGAAAAAACAAGAAGGGCAGAGATTTAATTAAACACCTGAAAATCAATATAAAAACCACTCAAGTTGAGTGGTTTTTTATTTTTGGCACGCATTTTGAATATTCATAAGCATAACCTTAAAACCAAAGCTTATGAAATCTATAAAATTACTTTTAACAATTCTAATTACTGGAGCACTTTTTAGCTCATGTACAGTTTTTATTGAAGATGATGTTTTTGTAGAAGAAATATCATTAGAGCAAGTGGTTTCTGGATACGATTTATGGTATGTAGACTATCACAGAACAAATGGTAATGGAGACATTCCTTATGTGTCTAAAGCTTTTACACTATCATTTATAAACGGTATTTTATATGCCAACAATAATATTGCAGATATTGGTAGAACAGGAAATGGTTTGGGTATAGATGTAGGAACTTACAATACGTTTAATGGGCAGTTAGAAACCAATCATGATTTAGATGGTGCAAACGATTTTGAAGTAACTGTTTTATCTAATAATGAAATCAGAATTTATAATTACAGACAAAATATAAACTATTATTTAATAGGGTATCAAGTAAATGAATTCGATTATGACAAACTGTTTTATGAAAACATAGAATACTTTTTACAAGAATATACAGCTTGGTCTAAAGTAGACGCACAAGGTGGTGTCCCAAATGCCTTTGATGATGAAAATTATTTAGCATTTACACCAGAGAATATAACAACATTTTACAGTTCTCAAGACAATTTTGGCACACAAATTGATTCTATTAATTGGAGTTATGTAGGAGGATATGAAATCTTTGATGTTGCAGGTTTTGAAGACCTTAAAATTTTAACATTGAATTATGATGGTGGAGATATAGAAGAGTTCGAATTAAGCGTTATTAATGATGGTAGGATTCGTCTTTACAATATAAACTCAGAAACAACATACGATTTTTCAGGAAGAGGATTTGTACAATACTTAAAAAGTACAAAAACTAAAAAAGAAGCAAAAAATGTTGTAAGGAATGAAGGAAGAAAACGTACTAAAGTAGTAAGACAAATTAAGAAAAGAAGAAATTTAAAATAAAGTTTGGTTAGTTGATTTTTGGTTGACTGTTACTTAACAGTCAATTGAAAGAGAAACCACCCTGAGGAGGGTGGTTTTTTCTTGTTTATAATTTTATGAAAAGTTGATTTTTAAAATATAAATAAAGTTAATTTGTTTAACTACTTTTAAATATTAACTGTCACCTTGAGCGCAGTCGAAAGGTCGTTTTTACATTTTAGAATTTTTAAATAGGTTTCGACTGAGCTCAACCAGACATCAATTAATTACAATGAAAAAAACAGCATTTATAACAGGAGCAACATCTGGAATAGGAAAAGCAACTGCAGAAATTTTCGCAAAAAATAATATCAGATTAATTCTTTGTGGCAGAAGAGCAGAACGTTTAGAAGAACTTCAACAAAAATTATCGAAACTAACAGAAGTAACCACTTTACAATTCGATGTTTCTAAAAGAAAAGAAGTCGAAAATGCAATAAAATTGCTCCCAGAGAATTTTCAAGAAATAGATTTTCTAATTAACAATGCAGGAAATGCTCATGGATTATCTACCATACAAAATGGTGATATTGATGATTGGGATAAAATGTTAGATATTAACGTAAAAGGTTTGTTATACGTTTCTAAAGCGATTATTCCTAAAATGATAGAAAGAAATAAAGGTTTTATCGTAAATATCGGTTCTATAGCTGCTAAAGAAGTGTATCCTAATGGAAATGTATATTGTGCGTCAAAACACGCTATAGATGCTCTAAATAAAGGAATGAGAATAGATTTAAACAAATATAACATTCGTGTTTCTGCCATACATCCAGGAGCTGTAGAAACCGAGTTTTCGGAAGTTCGTTTTAAAGGTGATATAGAAAAAGCAAAATCTGTTTATGAAGGTTATAAAGCTTTGCAAGCAGAAGATATAGCAGATATAATTCACTTTGTAGTTACAAGACCTTATCACGTTAATATCGAAGATTTAGTGGTGTATCCAACAGCACAAGCAAGTGCAACTATGGTACATAAAAATATATAATGGATACTGAAATTTTACATAGAGATTGGATTGAATTATCACAAAATTATTTTGATAATGATGAAGTGATTCATTCTTTATGGAATGCTATTTTAACAAAATACACATCAAAAAGTAGGTTTTATCATAATTTGATACATATATCAAGTATGTTGTTTTTGGCAAAAGAAAATAAGTCTCAAATTGTGAATTATCACGAAGTTCTTTTTGCCATTTGGTTTCACGATATTATTTATAAATCCACATCAAAAAAGAATGAAGAGAAAAGTGCTGATTTTGCAAAGTTAGCTTTAGAAAAATGCACCCATAAAAATATAAATATTGATAAAATTTATCAGTTGATTATTTCAACAAAATCGCATAAAATTATTTTAAATGATACTTATGATAATGCTTGTCTGCTAGATTTCGATTTATCAATTCTTGGTCAAAGTTGGCATATTTATGAGAGTTACATCCAAAAAATTAGAAAAGAATACCAGATTTATCCAGACTTTTTATACAACCCTGGAAGAAAAAAAGTACTGCAATATTTCTTGAACAGAAAATCACTTTATTTTACTGAAAAATACCAGAATTTATTAGAAACTAAGGCTAGAGAAAATTTAACTAGAGAATTGGAGTTACTTTAAGTTGAAATACACCAAAAACAAAACAGTATAAACCCCTAAATAAAATCGATAAAAATTACGTTGTTTAATATATTCTTTATCTTTAGGATATAAATTTCCAAAAAGCCCTTTAAGTTCTTTAATAAAAAGTGGTTTTATATTGATGCTCCAACTATCTGTTTGATAGACTATTTTTCTGAATTTACTTCTATAAATACTCAATGGAAACCCCCAAATTAAGAACAATACAAACCAGATATTTTCTTTTAAAAAGTCAATCATATTTATTTTTTAGGAAACCAAGGAAAGAAGGAATTCGTTTTTTCTATATATTCCTTATACTTGGGTTTTGTGTTATTCAAAGTTTTTTCTAGTAATGCAACTCCAGATACTTTTACAATTAATAAAGTCATTATTACAGCTCCAATAATTTGCCAATATCCACCAGCTGCAATGCTAAATAATGCATATGACCACCAAATGGCAGAATCCCCAAAATAATTAGGGTGCCTTGTGTATTTCCAAAAACCAGTATTTAATACTTTCCCTTTATTTTTTAGGTTCTTTTTGAATTGATACAATTGATAATCGCCACCAGCTTCAAAGCTAAAACCGATAATCCAGATTAAAATTGCAATATAATCTAGCCAAATTAAAGTGCCAGAAGTTTCACTAAGATGAACCCCTAAATAGGGTAAAGAAACTATTAAAATCAACGTACCTTGTAATAGAAAAACTTGAAAGTAAGAAAACCACCAGTAGCGTTTTACACCATAATCTTTCCTGAATTGTTGATACCTGTAATCTTCTCCTTTTCCAATATTTCTGATGGCTAGGTAAATGGTTAAACGCAAGCCCCAAAGAGAAACTAAAGCCAAAAGCAACCAATTTCTTGGATTAATTTCTTCTAAATTATACACATAAAATGTGTTTACAATTACAAAACCAAATCCCCAGAAAATATCTACAATACTTACATTTTTAATAGCAATGCTTAACAACCAAAGTAAGGTTACTACAGCCCAAATAATAAGTGTAGCTTGTAAAAATAATGTCATATATCTTAATTATTTGAAGACGAAGTTAATAGTTTCTGTTCAGAAAATCAGTGAGTTACAAGTTTTTCACAAAAAAATAACTTTTAAAGGAAGTTTTTTAAATAAAATGTGAAACCTTTCACAAAACTTTTCGTTTTTTAAAATAGAACCAACCTGTAAGAATGTCTAAAGAAATTCAATTTTTGGTATTGCAAAGTAAAAAAGGCAATCGTAAAGCACAGATAAAGCTTTACGATTTGTATTGCCAAGCAATGTTTGTAATTTCTTGTAGATATCTTAAAGATAAAGAAGCTGCAAAAGATGCCATGCAAGACGGTTTTTTAAAAGCATTTCTGAATTTAGAAAATTATAAAACCGGTACCAATTTTAGTGCTTGGTTAAAGACAATTATCATTAATACTTGTATTGATATATTAAAGAAAAAACAAATAGAAACGGTTTCTTTAGAAAATTATCCGTTAGAAATTTCTAATGATGATGATTGGAGTTTTGATACCAATATTAAAAAAGAAACGATTTTAGAAACGATTGAAAACTTGCCTATAAAATATCAACTAGTTATTAAATTGTATTTGTTAGAGGGGTATGATCATCAAGAAATATCAGAAATACTAGATATTCCAATTAAAACATCTAGAACACAATTAAGAAGAGCAAAAATGATGTTAAAAGATAAATTAAAAACAAAGAGATATGGAACATGATATTAGAGATTTGTTCAATAAGAATGAAGAGACTCACATAGAAATTTCAAAGAATCATAGAATTGAATTTCTGCAAAAGTTGGCACATCAACATAAAAAAAAGTCCGGCTTTCAAAGTAAGAATATCTATAAAATAGGAGCTTTTATAGCAATTATTTTGGTTTGTATAGTTTATTATTTCAATTCAAATCATCTAGTTGATAAAACACCATTACAAATTCAAGTAGCGGAAATTGAAAAAGAATATTTAAACAATATTGATAAAGAATGGAACAGCTTTATAAAGGTAGCTAATGATTCTGTTTTGGTAAATAAATATAAAATTAAGATGCGTGATTTTGATAAAGATTATCAAAAAATAACGTTTGAATTACAAGAAAATCCAAATAGTATAAATGTGTTAGAAGCATTGATAAACAACTTACAAAGACGTTTGGAGTTGATTAAAAATATTAAAGAACACCTAAAAGAGTTGAACCAAAAAAACACCAGTAATGAAACCATATATTTATAGTATTTTATGTCTATTATCAGTTACTATTTCGTTTGCACAGACAGAAGAAGTTATTTTAAAAAAAAGTTTTAAAGTTGATGAAAATACCATTTTAAATTTAGATTTAGACAATGTAGCTATTGTTTTTGAAGAGTCTTTTGATGATAAAATCCATTTTGATTATGTTATGTTTTTTGGAAGATTTTCAAAACGAAAAAGAGAGATGATTATAAAAAAATCTAAAATTAAAACGTCAAAAAATGGAGATTTTATTAATTTAAAGGTAATTAATTCTGAATTTTTAGGAATTAATCTAAAATATTATCCAGATTACGATTCAAATTCTCGTTTAATTGCATTACAAGATTTTATTAATAGCGAAAAAAAAAGAGTTTATAATTACAAATCTAAAGATTCTCTATTAAAAGAAATTAAAGAAAGCCAAGGCAGTAATATGGATGATTTTTTTAAAAAAAGGTATAAAAAATTTGAAAAAAATAGAATGTTAAAAAACAAGAAAGTAATTGTTAAGATATTTTCTATTAAAGTGCCTAAATATGTCAAAATAAGACTGAAGGCTATACAAACTGATGTAAGTTTTACCTATGATATTACAAAGCCAATTGTAGTAAATTCATTCAAAGGTTTTTTAAAGTTTAAAAATATTTTATGCGATGATAATAGTATAAGCTCTAATAATGGAATTCTACAAGCATATTCAATAAATAATAGCAATATCTATTTTAGAGATATGAATAAAGTGGTTATTGGTTCTGCTTTCAATTCTGAAATAAAAACAGAAACTTCAAAAATTCAAATAGGGGAAATTAAAGAAAACGTATCTATAATTGATTTCAACAGTAAATTATATTTTTATAATTTCCACGAAAACTTCAATAAATTCAATTTGAAAGGAGATTATACAGAACTTAATCTTTACAAAGTAAAAGACACTAATTTTTCTATGGATGTTTCTGGCTTTAACACAATTTTAAATATGCAAGGTGTAAAAACATCTTTTGGAGCATCAACAGAAAGAGAACTCACTAAAATACTTCAGAAAAAAAGAAAAGAAAATAGCCCTTTTTTAGGAAATGTTGAAGTGATTTTAAAAAACGGGATTTTAAATATTAAGTAAAAAAAACCAGCATTTTCTAATAAAGGAGATGCTGGTTAAATCAAAAATTGGAGGATATTGAATTTTATAGGTCAAACTTAATACCTTGTGCTAAAGGTAATTCATCAGAATAATTAATGGTATTTGTTTGTCTTCTCATATAAACCTTCCAAGCATCAGAACCAGATTCACGTCCACCACCAGTTTCTTTTTCACCACCAAAAGCACCACCAATTTCTGCACCAGAAGTTCCAATGTTTACGTTGGCAATTCCACAATCAGAACCAGCATAAGACAAGAATTTTTCTGCTTCTTTCATTTCATTGGTCATAATAGCAGAGGATAAGCCTTGTGCGACTCCATTTTGTTTTGCAATAGCATTTTCTACACTTCCAGAATATTTCATTAAATATAAAATCGGCGCAAAAGTTTCGTGTTGCACGATTTCAAAATGATTTTCTGCTTCAATAATTGCTGGTTTTACATAGCAACCAGATTCATATCCTTTTCCTTCTAAAACTCCACCTTCAACCAAAACGTTTCCACCTTCAACTTTTGCTTTTTCAATAGCAGATAAATACGTATTTACAGCATCATGATCAATTAAAGGGCCAACATGATTATTTTCATCTAAAGGATTTCCAATAGTTAATTGTTTGTAAGCACCAACAATTGCATCTTTTACTTTATCATAAACAGATTCGTGAATAATTAATCTTCTGGTTGATGTACATCTTTGTCCACAGGTTCCTACAGCCCCAAAAACAGCTCCAGGAACTACTACTTTTAAATCTGCAGTTGGTGTAATTATTATGGCATTATTTCCTCCTAATTCTAATAAAGATTTTCCAAAACGTTGTGCAACTGTTGCACCAACAATTCTTCCCATTCTTGTAGATCCTGTTGCAGAAACTAACGGAATTCTAACGTCAGAAGTCATCATTTCTCCCACTTTATAATCTCCATTTATGATGCAAGAAATTCCTTCTGGTAAATTGTTGTCTTTTAATATTTCAGCAATTATATTCTGACAAGCAATAGTACACAAAGGTGCTTTTTCTGAACCTTTCCAGACACAAACATCTCCACAAATCCAAGCTAAAGCTGTATTCCATGCCCAAACAGCCACAGGAAAATTAAATGCAGAAATAATACCAACAACACCTATTGGATGCCATTGTTCTCTCATTACATGTCCTGGTCTTTCAGAAGGTATCGTTTGTCCATTTAACTGTCTAGATAAACCTACTGCAAAATCGCAGATGTCTATCATTTCTTGCACTTCTCCTAGACCTTCTTGGTACGATTTCCCCATTTCATAAGAAACCAATTTCCCAAGAGCTTCTTTTTTTTCTCTTAATTTGTTACCAAATTGACGAACAATTTCTCCTCTTTGAGGAGCTGGCATATTTCTAAAAGATTTGAATGCTTTTGTAGCTGCATCCATCACTTTTTCTTATTCTTCTTTGGTGGTTGTTTTAACTTTTCCTATTAATTTTCCAAAAAATGAAAAAAAAGATTCAATAATTTCTCCGGCTGAAAAATTATTTGAACCTGTAGAGGTACCATTATTTATATCTTTTACATCTAATTCCTGTAAGGCTTCTTGTATTCCAAAATCTGTCATTTTGTAGTTTTTTAAATTGTAAAATTTAGAGTTCCGAAATTACGAATATTTTTAGATATAACTAAATTAAACACAAATTGTATTTTTTGTTTAAATACAAACAACTAATTAGTTTCTTTTTTTACTCAAAAGTAGTGGCAACTTGTAAATGTTCTTCTAATTCTTGTTGATGTTTTTCAGCTGTTTTATCACTCCAAGAAAATGCATTTTTAAAGATTTCTGACACAAAGTTTTTGTATAAATCTACACTTGGTTTGTCAAAAAATAAACGACCAGTTCTTCTCATAAAAAAGTCGGTTGGTGTGCATGTCATTTCGTTTTCTATACAGAATAAAACTTCTGCTTTTAGCATTTTTTTAGGTTCCCCCTCTTCAGACATACTTAAAGACAAATCATCATAAATTTGAAGAATTTTATCAGTTTGTTTGCCATAATTATAGACTAAATATTCTGCATATTTTCTATCAAAATCTACTTCTGCAATTCTGTTTTGTATGGAATCTATATAACTTTTAACTTCATTAAAATCGGTAAAAGTACCACCAGAAAGTACAATTTCTTTGGTTTTTATGTCTTCAAATTCTTTGTCAAACCTTCGTTCGTATTTTTTGGCAACTAAATCTACTATTCTTTCTGCCATCTTTCTATAGCCTGTTAATTTTCCGCCAGCAATAGAAATCAGTTCTGTATCCGATACAAAAATTTCATCTTTACGAGATAATTCACTTGCAGATTTTCCTTCTTCGTGAATTAAAGGACGTAAACCAGCCCAAGAACTTTGTACATCATCTAAAGAAATAGTAATGTTTGGAAACATATTATTAACTGCTGATTTTAAATAAGTTGCATCAACCAAATTGGTGTTTACGTTATCTTTATCTTGTTGGTAATTGGTGTCTGTTGTTCCAAAATAAGTTACTTTTCCTCTTGGAATTGCAAACATCATTCTTCCATCTGGAACATCAAAATAAACAGATTGTTGTACAGGTAATTTTTCATGCTCAACTACCAAATGCACCCCTTTTGTTAAGTGTAAACGTTTACCAGTTTTAGAGTGATTTTTTTGACGCAAAGTATCTACCCAAGGTCCTGTCGCATTTACTACATACTTTGCTTTTATATCAAAACTCTCATCAGAAATTACATCTTTTACTTTTGCACCAACAACTCTATTTTCTTCATAAATAAATTCGGTTGCTTTTGTATAATTAATCATTTTAGCATCGTAATCTAAAGAAGTTTTTAAAACCTCTAAAGTTAATCTTGCATCATCTGTTCTGTATTCTGCATAATAACCAGCACCATTTAAAATCTTTTCTGGCAACAAAGGTTCTTTTTCTAAAGCTTCCTCTTTGTCTAACATTTTACGTTTGTCTTCACCTTCTACAGCAGCTAAAATATCGTACACTTTTAAACCAATAGATGTGAGCCAAGAACCATAAGTTCCACCATCAATTAAAGGTAAAATCATCTTTTCTGGAATTACTAAATGAGGTGCCAATTTGTGTACAATTGCTCTTTCTGTTCCTACTTCTTTTACCAGCCAAAAATCGAATTGTTTTAAGTAGCGTAGACCTCCATGAATTAGTTTTGTAGATTTACTAGAAGTACCAGAAGCAAAGTCGTTTTTTTCTATTAGAGCAACTTTCATTCCTCTAGAAGCTGCGTCTAAAGCAATTCCTGCTCCTGTAATTCCACCACCAATTATTAATACATCAAACTCTGTTTCTTTTAAATTTTTGATGATATTTTCTCTGTTGAAGTATGAAAAGTTGTTCATTTTTAGTCTAAAATTTTTGTTGGTAAACCATCAATACTTTCTTGATTCCTATTTTCCCAATAATTTTTAATACCTGTTTTTCCTTGTTCTGTTGCCCAATTATTTAAATCATTTCTTTCGCCTTTGAATTCAAAAAACGGAATAGACATTCCACAAGAAGTTTGAGCAGATTCAACAGTAATATCAAATATTTGACGTGTTCCTGGAGTTTCAGGAAATAGAGAAATTACATCATTCCAGTCTTTATCATTGGGTTTTATTTCTGTTCCTTTCCCATATAAACGTAAAATATTGGGTGCTTTTTCAAAAGAACAAAACATAATTGTAATTCGTTCATTTTCTGCTAAATGTGCAGCAGTTTCATTTCCACTTCCTGTAACATTTAACCATAAAACACGGTTTTCATTTAGCACTCTAAAAGAATCCATTCCTTTTGGTGATAAATTTATGCGACCAGAATTAGGTGCTGTAGCTACAAAGAATATTTTTTGTGCTTCAATAAATTTTTGAAGTCTTGACGTAATTTTTGTGTAAAATTTTGACATATAATTTCTTTTTAAAGAGAATTTTTTAAAGATACAAGTAACCCTTTTAACTACAAAATCAATATAAAGTTTATATGTATTAAAAAAATAATTTACATTTATTGTTTTTCACAAAGTTGAGAGTTCCTTCCCTTTGGGAAGGTTAGGATGGGCTTTTTAAAACTCCTTTTTATGGAATATGGATTTTTATCAGTAATACCCCCAATTGTTGCTATTATTTTAGCATTAAGAACTAAGCAAGTTTACATTGCTTTGCTCTTTGGTATTTGGTTTTCTTGGTTGATTATAAAAGGCTGGAATCCTCTAGAAGGCACTTTAGCTATGATTGAAGGAATGGTAAATGTTTTTCAATCTAAAGGAAATACAAGAACCATAATGTTTAGTGCTTTGGTTGGTTCTTTGTTAATTTTTATTCAATATTCTAGAGGAGTAGAAGGTTTTATCAATATACTAAATAAACAAATTTTAAAACTTGAGAGTAAAAATGAAAGTTATAGCAGAGTTATGGTACAAGTTTTAGCAACTTTTACAGGATTACTTTTATTTGTGGAAACAAGTATTAGCTCTCTAACTGTTGGTACTTTATACAGACCTATTTTTGATAAATTAAAAATACCAAGAGAGAAACTGGCTTATATAGCAGACTCAAGTTCTGCACCATCTTCTATTTTAATGCCTTTTAATGCTTGGGGGGCTTTTATTATGGGGCATCTTGCTGTTAATGGAATTGAAAAACCCTTACCAGTTTTAATAGAGTCTATTTTGTATAACTTTTATCCATTATTAGCAATAATAATTTTGCTTATCATCATTTTATCCAAAAAGGATTTTGGTCCAATGAAAAAAGCTGAAAAAAGAACCAAAGAAACAGGTTTGTTATTAAACGAAGGATCTAAACCAATGATTTCTGATGAGGTAACTTCATTTCCGCCAAAAGAAGGAATTCCTGCAAGAGCTTACAATATGGTTGTCCCTTTAGCAACAATGGTTTTTATGATGCCCATCAATTTAATTTACACAGGTTGGAATGCTGTAAAAAGTTCCACATCATTTTTTAATCACGCTTCGCAAGCAATTGGTGAAGGTTCAGGTTCATCTTCTGTTTTATATGCAGTAATTACTGCAATTTTAGTAGCAATATCAATGTATTTTATCCAGGGCATTTTAAAACCAAAAGAAGCAGTAAATTTAACTTTAAAAGGAATTAGTGAGTTAATGCCTTTAGCGTTGTTAATGTTGCTAGCATTTGCTATTGGTGATGCTTGTAAGGAATTAGAAACAGGCGTTTACGTAGCAAATGCAACCAAAGAATGGTTGTCTCCAGAATTGTTACCGGCTGTTGTTTTTATCATTAGTTCTTTTATTGCTTTTTCTACAGGAACTTCTTGGGGAACTTTTGCAATAATGTTGGCAATTTCTGTACCTATGGCAAATATTCATGGAGCAGATATTACAATTGTGGTTGCAGCAACTTTAGGAGGAGGAATTTTTGGAGACCATTGTTCGCCAATTTCTGATACTTCTATAATATCTTCTATGGCTTCTGCAAGTGATCATATAGATCACGTTAAGACGCAATTGCCTTATGCTTTGTTTGGAGGAATAATTACGGTTATTTTGTATTTGATAATTGGTTTTTTTGGATAGCTTAAACGCAGAGTTGCAAAGTTTTTTCGCAAAGGTCGTAAAGAGAAATTTATTTTTAATTTTTTGGGCGTTCCCTAAAAAGGTCGCGCTTTCTCTACTCGCTTTTTTTGTGAAAAACAAAAAAGAGCTCAAACAGATCGTTCAATCGCTAACGCAGGCTTTTATATAAACAGTTTGCTTTTCCACCTAGTTTTGTCATTCTGAAAGAATCTTTTGGGGTTTGGTTTGCTATTCTTTACGAGAGACCTTTTCAGGGAGACAAACTGCGTGATTAATCTATTTTACACTTAATAACTAGATGTTATTTAGCCAAAACGCCACGTTTTTTAATTTCAGGAATCATTCTTAAAGCACCTTCTTTAACGGTGTTTGCTTCAAATAAAAATGTTTTTTCAAACAACGTATTTCCTTCAAAAAAAGTGACTTGAAAACGGTTGTTTAATTGGAATAATTCTGGTTGCATAAATTCTATTTTAGCCAAAGAATTTGCAGGTAGTTTTTCTACTTTTTTGCGTAATAAAGAGGTGGTTTTTTTGTCAGAAAAACCTTGAGAAACAATTACAATCATTTCTAAATCAACGTTTTTATTGTTGATGAGATAAACATTCCAATCGTTTGTTTTATAGATATCGTTAAACTCATACACAATAGCCATTTCCACGTTGGTAATTTTTGGTATTTGAATGTCTTTTTTCACTTGTGTTTAACTTGTTTCAGTATCTTTTAAAATATCGTTACCAAAGTTTATAAAATTCTTCTTTAGAGATTACAGCACCATCACATTCTTCTATAGTTAGTTTCTGGTCACCTAAAAAACCAAATTCATCTTCAAGTTTATCTTCACTATATTTTACAATTGTTCCGTTTTTGTAAATTGTGATTTGTTTTAGAATTTCGTCATCACTGCTTGTTTCAAAATACCAAGTAGAGGTTCCCCAACTTGCGAATTCATCATCTCTATTTTCGTCCCAAAACTGTTTGAAGTAATTCATTAAATTACCGATTTGAATTGTTCTAAGAAACGCTTATCATTTTCATAAAACATTCTAATATCTGGAATTTGATATAACAACATTGCAATACGTTCAATTCCCATTCCGAATGCGTAACCAGAGTATTTTGTTGAATCTATATTAGCATTTTTCAATACGTTTGGATCTACCATTCCACAACCCATAATTTCTAACCAACCTGTTCCTTTGGTAATTCTGTAATCTGTTTCAGTTTCTAATCCCCAATAAATATCTACTTCTGCACTTGGCTCTGTAAATGGAAAATAAGAAGGGCGTAAACGAATTTTAGATTTCCCAAACATTTCTTTTGTAAAGTATAAAAGCGTTTGTTTTAAATCCGCAAAAGAAACATCTGTATCTATATATAAACCTTCCACTTGATGAAAAATACAATGTGCTCTCGCAGAAATATCTTCATTTCTAAAAACTCTTCCAGGAGAAATGGTTCTTATTGGCGGCTCATTTTCTTCCATATAACGTACTTGCACAGAAGAAGTGTGTGTGCGTAATAAAATATCAGGATTTTGTTCAATAAAAAAAGTGTCTTGCATATCTCTTGCTGGGTGATATTCAGGCAAGTTCAAAGCTGTAAAATTATGCCAATCATCTTCAATTTCTGGTCCTTCAGAAACCGTAAAACCAATTCTATTAAAAACTTCAATAATTTGATTTTTTACCAATGAAATTGGATGGCGTGAACCTAAGTTTATTGGTTCAGAAGGACGCGTTAAATCTCCATAAAAAGATTTTTCACTAGTAACACTTTCTAAAGATTCGGTTAATTCTGCAATTTTACCTTCTGCAGATTTTTTTAAGTTGTTTAAAGCTTGTCCAAAATCTTTGCGAAGTTCAGCATCAACGTTCTTAAATTCGGCAAACAAATCTTTTAATAAACCTTTGCTTCCTAAATATTTAATTCTAAAAGATTCAACTTCTTCTTTAGAAGTAGCTTTAAATGCTTTTACATCACCAATCAGTTCTTTTACTTTATCTAACATTTTCGAGGATAATTAGTCTGCAAATTTAATCTTTTTTAGATAGTTTTTGTTTGCAAATACTAAGAAAACTCAAAAGTGTATCGAAATCGATTGAAATATAGGCATTCAGAAATATTTAAGAAAACTTTTTTATTTTGTGAATAAAGAAATTAACTATCTTTGTGGCGTTAAATTTTTATAAAATCCATAAAAAATTATGTCTAAAAGTGTAGAGTCAAAAATAAAAGAGTTTATGCGAATGGTTAAAAAAAGAAATAACCATGAGCCAGAATTTTTACAAGCTGTAAAAGAAGTTGCAGAAACTGTAATTCCTTATATCATTAATAATGATATTTATCATGGAAAAAACATCTTGTTAAGAATGGTAGAGCCAGAAAGATTAATTTCTTTTAGAGTTTCTTGGGTAGATGATGATGGAGAGGTACAAGTAAATAGAGGCTATAGAATTCAGATGAATTCTGCAATTGGCCCATATAAAGGAGGCTTGCGTTTTCACCCAACTGTAAATGCAAGTATTTTAAAGTTTTTAGCTTTTGAGCAAGTGTTTAAAAACTCTTTAACAACTTTACCAATGGGTGGAGGAAAAGGTGGTTCTGACTTTGATCCTAAAGGAAAATCAGACAACGAAATTATGCGTTTTTGTCATGCTTTTATGAGTGAATTATTTAGACATATTGGCCCAAATACAGATGTTCCTGCAGGAGATATTGGAGTTGGAGGACGTGAAATTGGTTTTATGTTTGGAATGTATAAAAAGTTAAATAACGAATTTACTGGAGTTTTAACTGGTAAAGGTGCTTCTTGGGGTGGTTCTTTAATTAGACCAGAAGCTACAGGTTATGGTACTGTTTATTTTGCAGATAATATGCTAAAACGCAAAAAAGACTCTTTTGAAGGTAAAAGAGTAGTAATTTCTGGTTCTGGAAATGTTGCGCAATTTGCTGCTGAAAAAGCAATAGAATTAGGTGCAAAAGTTTTAACATTGTCAGATTCTGGAGGTTATATTTTAGATGAAGAAGGTATAAATACAGAGAAGTTAGAACACGTAATGTATATTAAAAATGAAAAACGTGGAAGAATTAGCGAGTACACAGAAAAATACCCGAATGCAAAATTTGTTGTTGGAGAAAGACCTTGGTCTGTAAAATGCGATATTGCTCTACCTTGTGCAACTCAAAATGAGTTAACTGGAGAAGAAGCAAAAGCGTTAGTAGCTAATGGATGTATGTGTGTTTCTGAAGGTGCAAATATGCCTTCTACACCAGATGCAGTTCACGAATTTACGAAAGCAAAAATCTTATTTGCACCAGGAAAAGCATCTAATGCTGGTGGTGTTGCAACTTCTGGATTAGAAATGAGCCAGAACTCTTTAAGAATTTCTTGGTCTAGAGAAGAAGTAGATTCAAGATTAAAAGATATTATGGAAGATATTCATGATTCTTGTGTACAATATGGAGAACAAGAAGATGGCTCTATAGATTATATTAGTGGCGCAAATATTGCAGGTTTTGTTAAAGTAGCAGACGCAATGTTAGCACAAGGTGTTATCTAAAAAAATCTTTTTAAATTATATAAAACAGGAAACGCATCAAATTATTTTGGTGCGTTTTTTTTGAATATTAATTGTTTTTAGTGATTTGTCTTTACTTTCTTTACGCTAAATTTTGGATTTTAATATTTATACCAACTTTTTATGATATCGTTTTCACTTTTTTTCTTCGGATTTTTCTTCTCTTTTGTGGGTTCTATAACCCCAAGTATGATAAATATGACTTCCTTAAAAATTAGTTTAGAAAAAGGTAAAAAAGCAGCTAATAAATATGCTTTAGGTGTTTCTTTAATTGTAATTCCGCAAGTTGCTCTTGCTGTTGTTTTAACAAATTACATTGCTGAAAACCCTACTATTTTAGAAACCTTAGAAAAAGCAGGAATCTTTATTTTTATAGTTTTGTCTTACTATTTTTACAGGGAATCTAAAAAAGGTAAAATTAAAGTTGAAACAGATAAAACAAAAAAAGAAAACCCTTTTTTAGCAGGAATTACACTCTCAGTTTTAAATATGTTCGCGATTCCTTTTTTCTGCGGAATTGTAATTCTTTTAGACTCTTTTAATCAGTTTTCTTTTGATGTTTTCCCAACACTTTTTTTTGTCTTAGGTTCTGCTGTAGGCTCTTTTTATATTCTTTCTTTTTATGGAAAATTTGCAAAAAAAATTCAACAAAAAACAGGAAAATTGACCAAAGACATCAATTTAATTTTATCGATTTTAACGGCTTTTGTAGCCCTTTTTTCGATTGTAAAATTACTTTTTTAGAGGAAAAAGTAATTTTATAAAAAAAAAGCGACAGAATTAATATCAATTAAGATATTATGATTTATCTTTTTTTCTTAGGATTCTTTTTTGCCTTTTTAGGTTACACACCACCAAGTGTGTTAAATATGACTGCTTTAAAAATTAGATTAAAAGGAAGTCAAAAAGAGTTTACTCAATTTACATTGGGAGCTTCATTTATTGTTTTTTTACAAGCATATATTTCTATTTATTTAACAGAATACATTTCAAATAATCCTGCTTTTTTGGTCCTTTTAGAAAAAACAGGAATCGTAGTTTTACTTTTTTTATCAATTTATTTTTATCAACAAAATAAGAAAGAAAAAAGACAAATTGTAATTGATAAAAATAAGAAAAACTCCTTTTTTACAGGAGTTGTTTTATCAACATTAAATATGTTTGCAATTCCTTTTTTCTCAGGAATAGCAGCACTTTTAATGTCTTTTAACTTATTAAGCTTTGATGCAACTTCTATTTTACTTTTTGTTTTAGGCTCCGTAATTGGTACGTATCTTATTCTTTATTTATATGGTAAATATGCTTATAGAATTCAACAAAAAACAGGAAGTTTAACCAATAATATTAATTTAATTTTGTGTTTTATAACTGCAGGTTTTAGTTTATTTACTTTGCTTAAATTTGTGCTATAATTTATTTTGATGAAAATAAGAAAGAATTTTATTATTGATGGAAAACATCAAAAACCCATTATTACAGATGTTTTTTACAATGAAACGAATCAACCAAAAAAAGTAATTATTTTTTGTCATGGTTATAAAGGTTTTAAAGATTGGGGTGCTTGGAATTTAATAGCAGAACAATTTGCAAAAGCCGGTTTTTTCTTTATAAAGTTCAATTTTTCGCACAATGGAGGCACTTTAGAAAATCCAATAGATTTTCCGGATTTAAAAGCGTTTGGAAATAATAATTACACCAAAGAATTAGACGATTTAGAAAGTGTTTTAGATTGGGTTTATAAAAGCTCAGATTATAAAAGTGAAGTAAATATTAATGATATTTCTATAATTGGACATAGTAGAGGTGGTGGAATTGTTCTTTTAAAAGCAAGTGAAGATCGTAGAGTAAAAAAAGTAATTACATTAGCAGGGGTTTGTGATTTTGGAAAAAGATCTTCAACAATTGGCGATTTAGAAAATTGGAAGAAAACAGGTGTAAAATATGTTTTAAATGGACGAACGAAACAGAATATGCCTCATTTTTATCAATTTTATGAAGATTTTAAACAAAATGAAGGGCGTTTAAATATCCAAAAAGCAACTGAAAATTTACAAATTTCGCATTTAATTATTCACGGAGATAATGATACTTCAGTTTTAATAAATGAAGCAGAAAATCTTAAAAAATGGAACCCAAAAAGTGAATTTAAAATTATAAAAAATGCGAATCACGTTTTTAATGTTTCTCATCCTTGGCAAGAAGATTTTTTATCAGAAGAATTAATGAAAACAACTCAGGTTTGTATCAATTTTATAAAAACTATTTAATTAATACTTTCTTAGAAAAAACTTCATTTTGAGTTTTTAAATTGATAAAATAAACACCTTTTTTTAAGTTTGCTAAAGAAAATTCTTTGTTAGAAACATCAAAGTTAAAACTACCAGAATTTACTTTTTTTCCTAAAACATCAAAAATAGAGAATGTTATATTTTCATTTTTTATAGAAGAAATATGAAGTGTTTTATTAGCATCAACATAAATATTTAGAGCAGTAATGTTTTCATTTTCTGTACTTAAAGTTTTATTATTTAATGTGATAAAAAACCTTCCTGTACCAGAATAACCGTTTTCCAAATCAATATTTAGAGTTGTATTGTTATTTAGTTTTGTAAAGGTGTTTTTAAGTTTGTCTTCTAAAAAAACATTAGAACCATTGGGTATATTATTAAAATAAGCTGTAAAACTAATTATGCCATTTCCTTTTAAACCTAAAGGAATTGCAATATTTTGTGCATTTATAATAGGTAAAGTTTGTATGGCTAAATTTTGGCTATTAATATCTGATGCTAATTTTGTGTACACATCTACAAGAGCAAGTTCGTCTGTGAATTGAGAACTGTCATAACCATTATCAAAACCAGTGGTTTTATTTTCTATATAAAAAATTTCTGTTTTTTTAGTAACAGAATTATTAGAAACACTCAACTCTATTTTAAAAGGATTTGTATTTTCAGATTTGTTAAAAACATCTGTTGTTTGATGGCTTTGCCACACTTCTAAAAAATTAAAGCTACCACCAGAAGTAGTTTCTACAAAAAAGGATTGTCCAGGAGCAATAAAACGTGCAGCAGAAGCATTATTTATTACAACATAATTGCTAATTGTGTTATCCCATAAATAAATGGTTTCTTCACTTAAAACACTTGTATTATTGGTTAAAAGGTTGGCAGCATTTGCGTTTGTATTAGCAGGCATATAAGAAGGATAAGGATTCCCAATAAGATTAAAATTGTCTAAACTCCCAGCAGTTAAAGTTGTACTAACATTGCTAGTTGCCAAAGTTCCTGTAAATGCAATATCTGCTCCAGTTCCTAATTGAATGCCATAACCTGTACCTTGATCCATTGATCCTGTAGAGGTTGGAACTCTAAATATATAGCCAGTTCCTGCAAAACCACCACCATTATTATTGTAAGTAAATATACCAATATTACCAGTTGTACCAATTTTTGGAGTATTTACCGAGATAAAATTTTCTATAGTTTCACCAATTACTGGTGATGATGTATTATAATATTGGTTACCATTTGGTAAATTTCTATTATAGGTTAAATTTCCTAGAAGTGCCAGAAACAATTATAGAACCACCAGAACTTATATTTAAGCCATCATTTGTTGTTAAATCATTTATTGTTAATGCACCCTCTATAGTTAATGTTGCACCAGTGTCTATTGTTAAATTATTTGCGGTAATATTTGTACTTGTATTAATTACAGGATCGTTAGTGGAAGTAGGAATACTAATATCTATTTCACAAGCACTATCATAACCTTCTACCCAATTTGTTGTATCGTTCCAATCTGTATCTGTATCACCAGACCAAATAAAAGATGTTAGTAAACCACTATCTGTAAACACCCAGCTAAAAGATGTTTCTATAATTCCTTTTGCAGTTACAGCTGCAGCAGAACAATATTTAGATGTCCCAAAATGAGGTGTTTCTCCTGGCTGTAAAGTTAAAGCAGACCAACCAATTAAAAGAGCATTGTAATTTGCTGGAGAAAGCTTACTTCCATTAAACATATTATTAAAATTAGTAACACCAGAAACATTCCACCCACCAATGTCTTGATCAAAATTAGGAGAATCTCTAAACATAGAACCCATATTAGTAACTGAAGAAACGTTCCACCCACCAATATCTTGATTAAAAGAATCTGCTTCTCTAAACATAGAGGACATTGTAATTACCATTAAAGGAGTCCAACTGCTAATATCTTGGTTAAAAGAACTAGCTTCTCTAAACATAGAACCCATAGTAGTTACTAATACAAGAGTCCAAGAACTAATGTTTTGATTAAAAGCTGAGGCTCCATAAAACATAGAACCCATAGATGTTACAGTAGAAACATTCCAAGAACTAATATTTCCATTAAAAAGAGTAGCATCTCTAAACATATTTGCCATACTTAAAACCATAGTTGGTGTCCAACTATTTAAACTTTGATTAAAAGCAGAAGCTCCGTAAAAAGTATTAGACATGGTTGTAACACCTGACACATTCCAAGTACCAATATTTCCATTAAAAAGAATAGCATCTCTAAACATAGCACTAATTGTGTTTAAACTTGTAGTAACCCAACTATTTAGGTCTTGATTAAAAGCTGCAGCATCTCTAAACATAGAAGACATAGAGCCAACATTAGAGACATTCCACCCATTTATATTTTGATTAAAAACAGTTGCGCCATTAAACATACTTCCCATATTTGCAACAGAAGTTGTTGTCCATCCACCAATATTTTGATTGAAAGCTTCAGCTTCTCTGAACATAGAAGTCATATTGGTTGCAGCACTGGTATCCCAACCACTAATATCTTTATTAAAAGCAGTAGCACCATAAAACAAACTAGACATATTGGTAATCGTACTTGTATTTGTACTCCAAGCCCAATTACCAGTATCAGATACACCACCAATAGAAGTTGCATCTCTAAACATTCTTCCTAAAGTTGTTGCTGAAGATAAATCAGGAATATCTGATGCTACATTTACAAGTTGAGAACAACCTTCAAAAGCTTTAAACATACTACTCCAATTTCTTCCACTTCCCCATTGAACTATTGATAAAATTTTGTCTCTATTTGGTGCAGTTCCAGAGGTAGAACCATCAAAAAAAATTCTTCTAAAAGTACCAGTAATAGTTACTGTATATGTGTTTGCAACTATGTAAGTATGACTTGCATTGCCAGTATAAGTAGTCATATCTACACTTCCATCTCCCCAATTTACATTATAGGAATAACTTCCTCCAGTGGTTGGGATTTCAATTGATTCACTTGCAGTTGTAGTTCTCCATGTAGTAATAAATTCAGTTTGCGAAAAACTACTAAGAGAAAAAATAAAAAACTAGAAAACTAGAAAAATGTTTTTTCGGGTAAACATGATATAAAGTGTTCTATTTATGTTTTAAAAATACTTAAAATTTAACAAAATAGCTAAAACATAAAGTTAATTTTAATTGTAATTTTATAGTTCTGTAGACAAAACAATTAAAAATAGAAAAATTATTCACGTAGATATGGATGCATTTTACGCCTCTGTAGCAGAATTAGACAACCCAGAATTAAGAGGAAAAGCAATTGCTGTTGGTGGTGGAGGAGATAGAGGTGTGGTTTCTGCAGCAAGTTATGAGGCTCGAAAATTCGGTGTAAAATCTGCAATGAGCAATGTGTTAGCAAAGAAGAAATGTCCTCATATTATTTTTGTAAATTCTGATTTTTCTCGATACAAAGAAATCTCAACACTAGTAAGAGAAATTTTTTATGAATATACAGATTTGGTAGAACCCCTTTCTTTAGATGAAGCTTATTTAGATGTTACAGAAAACAAAATGGGTAACCCATCTGCAAATGATATTGCTAGAGAAATTCGTCAAAAAATTTATGATAAAACTGGTTTAAGAGCTTCTGCTGGTATTTCTATCAATAAATTTATTGCTAAAGTTGCGTCTGATATTAACAAACCAAATGGACAAAAAACAGTACATCCAGATGAAGTTATACCTTTCTTAGAAAAATTACCCGTTAATAAATTTTATGGAGTTGGTAAAGTTACAGCTGCAAAAATGTACAATTTAGGCATTTTTGTAGGTAATGACTTAAAGAAAAAATCTTTAGAAGATTTGGTTACTTTATTCGGAAAATCGGGCTCACATTATTACAATATTGTTCGCGGAATTCACAAAAGTGAAGTAAAACCTAACCGAATTCGAAAATCTTTAGCAGCAGAACGCACTTTTTTCGAAAACATTTCTTCAGAAGTTTTTATGATAGAAAAATTAGAAAAAATTGCAGACGAATTAGAAAGAAGAATGTTAAAAAACGATACAAAAGGAAAAACAATTACGTTAAAAATAAAATATTCAGATTTTACGCAGCAAACAAGAAGTAAAACAAAACAACATTTTATGCAGAAAAAAAGTGAATTTTTTCCTGTAGTAAAAGAACTATTATATCAAGATAAATTGGTAAATTCAGTTCGTCTTTTAGGGTTGTCTTTTGGTAATTTGAATACGATTGTAAAAGAGCCAGTTTGGGTGCAATTAAAATTTGAATTTTGAGGCTAAGCCTCTTTTTGTAATCTACAGAATTGTGTTTAAATTGACTATTGCCATTCCTAATGTATAATGAGATTTCTAAATAGTTTAAAAAAGTCATTTCCAAATGACACATCAAATAAAAAATGGAAGTTAAAATAAAAAGAACCAATTCCGAAAATCAAGACTTTATCAATTTGGTAAAAGAATTAGACGATTATCTAAAAATTACAGATCAAGATGAACACGATTTCTACAATCAATTTAATAATATTGATGCTCTAAAGCAAGTTGTTGTAATTTATGAAGATACTGAAACAAGTTCAGCACAAGTTCCTATTGGTTGTGGAGCAATTAAAAAGTTTGATGCAATTTCTGTTGAAGTAAAAAGAATGTATGTTTCAAAAGAAAAAAGAGGAGAAGGATTTGCACAAAAAATTCTAAAAGAATTAGAAATTTGGGCAAAAGAATTAGAATATAAAAAATGTGTTTTAGAAACAGGAAAAAGACAAGTTGAAGCTGTAAAGTTTTATAAAAAATGTGGCTATAAAATCATTCCAAATTACGGACAATACAAAGAAATGGAAAACAGTATTTGTTTTGAAAAACAATTATAAATGAACTATAGCTACTGGGAATTAAAAGAATGGTTTACCAACATCGATTTTACAATTGTTGGTAGTGGAATTGTGGGTTTAAATTGTGCTTTAGAACTCCAGAAAAAGCACCCAAAAGCAAAAATTTTAATTCTTGAAAAAGGAATGTTACCTCAAGGAGCTTCAACTAAAAATGCTGGTTTTGCTTGTTTTGGCAGTCTATCAGAGTTAATTGATGATTTAAACTCACATTCAGAAAAAGAAGTTTATAATTTAGTTGAGAAACGCTGGAAAGGGTTACAACTATTAAGAAATAATTTAGGCGATAAAAACATCGATTTTCAGCAAAACAAAGGTTTTGAATTGTGTGAAAACGAAGCTTTTTTTGAGGAATGTATTTCCAGAAAAGACGAAATCAATCAGCTTTTAAAACCTATTTTTAGTGCGGATGTTTTTTCAATTGCTGACAATACTTTTGGTTTTCAAAAAATACATCAAAAATACATTGTTAATAATTTTGAAGGACAAATTGATACAGGAAAAATGGCTTTTGAATTATTACAGAAAGTACAAAAATTAGGGGTTAAAATTCTCAATAATATTTCTGTGGATAGTTTTACTGAAGTAGGAAATTCTGTAGCAATAAAAACGGATAAAATCACCTTTAAAACCAATAAACTTTTTATAGCAACTAATGGTTTTGCAAAACAGCTTTTAGAAGAAAATGTACAACCAGCAAGAGCACAAGTCATTATTACAAAACCGATTAAAAATTTACACATAAAAGGAACGTTTCATTTAGACAAAGGTTATTACTATTTCAGAAATATAAATGACAGAATTTTGTTTGGTGGTGGAAGAAACCTCGATTTTAAAACTGAAGAAACAACTGAATTTGGCGAGACAGAAATCATTCAAAAAAAAAAAAAAAAAAAATTAAAAGAAACTATTTTACCAAATACAAGTTTTGAAATTGAACATAAATGGAGTGGAATTATGGGCGTTGGAAACCAAAAAAAAGCAATTGTAAAGCAAGTTTCTAATAGTGTCTTTTGTGGAATTCGTTTAGGAGGAATGGGAATTGCAATTGGCAGTTTGGTTGGCAAAGAATTAGCAGAATTGATAAAATAAATGGATATAAATCCTCATAAACTTGATAATACAAAAAGTAACTGCGTTGCTGATATTATTATAATTGGTGGAGGTTTAGCAGGTTTGTGCAACGCAATTCATTTATCAAAATTTGGAAAAAAAGTTTTATTGATAGAAAAAAACGAATACCCAAAACACAAAGTTTGTGGTGAATATATTTCGAATGAAGTGTTGCCTTATTTAGCGTTTTTAGACATTAATCCGTTTGATTTTGGTGCAGTTAAAATTGATAATTTTCAACTTTCCACCACAAAAAATAAGGTTATTTCTGCTAAATTACCTTTGGGCGGATTTGGAATTTCACGTTATCAATTAGATTTTATTTTATCAGAAAAAGCCAAAGAAAACAGAGTAGTCATTTTACAAGATTCTGTTATTAATATTGATTTTAAAAATGATGTTTTTACAATTAAAACCAAAGAAAATCAGAGTTTTACTTCAAAAGTTTGTATTGGTGCTTTTGGTAAACGTTCATTATTAGATGTAAAAATGAATCGTAACTTCATTCAAAAAAAATCACCTTATTTGGGTGTGAAAATTCATGTAAAGGGAGAGTTTCCAGAAAATTTAGTAGCGCTTCATAATTTTAAAGGCGGTTATTGTGGTGTTTCTAAAGTAGAGAATAACGCTATTAATTTGTGTTATATCACGAACTTTTCTTCTTTTAAAAAGTATAAAAATATTGATGATTTTCAAGAAAATGTGGTTTTTAAAAATACGTTTTTAAAAGAAATATTTCAAAGTTCAACAGCAATTTGGGAACAACCATTGTCTATCAGTCAGATTTCTTTTGAAACTAAAAAACCAGTAGAAAACCATATCATTATGTGTGGCGATTCTGCAGGAATGATTCATCCACTTTGTGGAAATGGAATGAGTATGGCAATACAATCTGCACAAATTGCGTCTAAATTGATTCTAAATTACTTAAATGGAGAAATTGCTACAAGAAGTGAACTTGAAAAGCAATATATTAGAAATTGGAATAAAGAGTTTAGTTTGCGATTAAAAGCGGGTCATTTTATTGCGATGTTGTTCAGGAAGGATAAAATAGCAGCTGTTTTGCTACAAATTTTAAAGAAATTACCATTTTTATTACCAATAATAATCAAGTTTACACACGGAAAAACAATGAAAATATAATGCCTTTTTTAGTAGACACATCTAAAAGATCAGACAAAGAAGAATTAATGGACGATTTTTCTATTGGTGGCGATTATTTGCGTGATGTTTTAGACAAATTAGAAAATATAAATAGATGGTTGGGAGGTAATTTAGTAACTGTAAATTCACTAAAAAAAGTTTTAAAAAATCATCAAAAAAACCAAGAAATAGTAATTGCAGATATTGGTTGTGGTCATGGAGATATTTTAAGAGATGTTGCAAAATTCGGAAGAAAAAAAGGCTACAAATTTAAGTTGATAGGAATTGATGCAAACCCAGCAGCAATTGAGTATGCCAATGAATTATCAACTGAGTTTCCAGAACTCTCTTTTATCGTTGAAGATATTTTTTCTGATGATTTTAAAAACCGACAATTTGATGTAGTTTTAGCCACCTTGTTTTTTCATCATTTTAAAGAAAAACCTTTAGTTTCGTTTTTAGAAGACACTTTAAAACATACCCAAAAAGCAATTATTGTAAATGATTTACATAGACATAAATTAGCCTATTATTTGTTTAAATTATTGTCTCTTTTCATTAAAAATAAAATGATAATTCACGATGGTTTAGTTTCTGTATTAAGAGGTTTTAAAAGAAAAGATTTAGAGAAAATGTCTAATAAACTTAGACAAGCTCAGTTTGATAAGTTTGAAACACAAATTTCTTGGAAATGGGCTTTTCGTTGGCAATGGATTCTTGCAAGTCATAAATGTTAGAGTTCAGAGTTAAAGAAAATCAGTAAAGTTTAAACCACATTTATCAGTGAAAATTTGTGAAATTAGTGTACAAAAAACCTCAGAGAAACTCAGTGTAACAACAACAAAATATGAAAGTAAAAATAATATCAGTTGCAAAACAACTTCCTAAATATTATAGAGAAACCAAAGATATTATTCCGTTTGTAAAATTATGGATGCAGGATCAAGAAACTCGATTTCAAAGAAAAGTAATTAAACTTTTTGAAGGAGCAGCTGTAGATAAACGCTACTCAACTATGGATCCAGAAGAAGTTTTTACAGCCACTTCTTTCGAAGAAAAAAATGATATTTATGCAAGAGAAGTTGTACAAT
>JBGCFX010000159.1:0-6588 GCA_045110395.1 Polaribacter sp. | reverse complement strand
GCAGCTGTTGCTGCTCATGAAGTTGGGCATGCTGTGCAACATGCAAAAGCGTATAGTTATTTAAAAATGCGTTCTCAATTAGTACCAATTGTTAGTATTACTTCTAAATTTTCTCAATGGTTAGTTATTGGTGGTTTAATAATGGGAGCTGCTTCTAATGCTGGCGGAATTGGTTACTATATTGCAGTTGCTGGTTTAATTATGATGGCTTTAGCAACACTATTTAGTTTTATTACTTTACCTGTAGAATATGATGCAAGCAATAGAGCTTTAGCTTGGTTAAAAAATAAAAATATGGTTTCTCAGCAAGAACTTGCAGGTGCTACAGATGCTTTAAAATGGGCTGCAAGAACTTATTTAGTTGCTGCTTTGGGTTCTTTAGCAATGTTATTATATTGGGGTTTAAGAGTTTTAGGTAGTAGAGATTAAATTAATTATATTTACAGTCTTAAATTTTAGAAGAATGAAGAAAACAATTTTATACGTAGCTTTTTCAATATTATTTTTTGCTTGTAGTAATGATGAAAGTGGTACTGCAGGAACTGAAACTAGTGCAGCTTGTCAAAAAGTAATTGAATCTGTTAATGTAGCTTTAAACAATTACAACAACGCTACCCAAGGAACTGCAATGGCTAATTGTGAAAACTATAAAAAAGCATTACAAAGTCAAATATCGGTTTGTGGTGATGTAAATGGAGACATTAAAAAGACTATAGACGCATTAAAAGACTGCACCTTAGTAAGATAAAATAACTTATATTTAAATAAACATCTAAAAGCTTCTTAATTTTTAAGAAGCTTTTTTTTATACAGGAAACTTTTTATTAGTTTTTAGCGTCTTTGTTTTAGTAGCAAAAAAATAGCTGTTTATCGGAAAATTAACCCAATTCAGCAGAAAACTATTTTTTTCTTGTAACAAAACAGGCACTTTTACAGTGTTAATAACAAAATCAACCAAAATGAAATATTTTACCACCAACCTTTTTATTTTATTCTTCGGAATTCTATCTACTTTTTCTCAACACAAAATCAACGGAAAAATTGTTGATGAAGAAAACCAACCACTCCCTTTTGCAAATATAATTTTATATGAAATAGGTAGCAAAGAAAATCCTAAAGGAACAGTTTCTAATGATAATGGTAGGTATAGTTTTGATAAAGTTGCATCAGGAAAATACAAGATTGAAATTTCTATGTTGGGTTTCGAAACTCAAAAAATTAAAGAGTTTGAGTTAAATTCAAATAAAATCTTTAACATCACTTTAAAAGAAGAAAGTACCACTTTAAATGAAGTAGTTATAAAAAGTAAACGTCCTGTAATTAGACAAACCGCAGAAAAATTAATTGTAGATTTAGAAAAATCGGAAATGATTAATACCAATTTACAAGATGTAATGCGTAAAATTCCTGGTGTTTTAGTAACAAATAATGGTATTTCTATTGCAGGAAACAGAGGTGTAAGAATTTTAATCAACGGAAAAACTACAGAATACATGGATGTTGAAACACTTTTGAGAGATTTCCCTGCAGATAATATTGCAAAAATTGAAGTGGTAGAACAACCTGGAGCAGAATATGAAGCTTCTGGTTCTGGAGCGATTATCAACATAATTTTAAAGAAAAATGTAAAGTTAGGAACGCATGGAAGTACAAATGCTTGGGTTGGAGAAGATGAAGGTTTTGAGTGGGGTTCTGGTTTTTCTATTGCAAGTTATAAGAACAAATTAAACTGGCAAACAAGCGCAAGTTATTCTCAACCAACTTGGAGAGAAGATTTGTTTTTGGTAAGAACTGTTGGTACAGAAACTTATAACCAAGCTACAAGAGAACCTTATGATCCTACTAATTTTAGAGTAAGTGGTAGTTTAGATTATTATTTAAGTGATAATCATTCTATAGGAATTGGTGGTAGTGTAAGTACAAGAAACTCTGACAGAATTGTAAGTAGCAAAACCATAATTTCTGATGCTAACAATACAAATACGCTATTTTCTGAAAACAGTTTTGATAGACAAAGAACCAATTTTAACATCAATCCTTATTACGAATACAAAACAGATACAGACAGATTAATGATTGATTTTAATTATATAGATTTTGTAAACGACAACACAAATACATTGTCTGATGTTGCAGGAAGTACAGTTGCTTTTACAGACAGAAGATATATACAAGATGGTAAATACAACATTAAAACATATAGAGCAGATTACACAAAAACATTTTCAGACAATTTTAAATTAAGTGCAGGAACACGTTTTGCAGACGTGAATACAGATAACGATTTGCAATCTTTCTCACAGAATAACAATGGTAATTTCGATAAACAAAATGATCAAAGTAGTCGTTTTATTATAGATGAAACCATTTTTGCTTTGTACTCTAAAATAAATGCAACAGCTGGTAAATGGTCTTTTTCTGGTGGTTTGCGTTATGAAGATAGTAATACAGATGGTGCATCTACCTTTCTAAAAAATGGTAATATGGTTACAGAAGTGCAAAAAAGACCGATTAAAAAAATATTTCCAAGTGCTTCTGTAAGTAGAAAATTAACAGATGCTTTAGGTGCAAGTTTATCTTATAGTTATAGAATTCAAAGACCATCTTATAACAGTTTAAATTCGTTTCAGCAATTTTTAGATCCGTTTTCTGCAAGTGAAGGTAACCCTTTATTAACTCCTTCTTACACCAATAATTATCAATTTAACTTAACATACGAAGGACAACCTTTTTTTACAATTGGCTATAGCAAAACTGACGATGTTATTTTTCAATTGATAAAACAAGACAACGCAACTGCGCAAATTAGACAACAAGAAGTAAATGTAGAAAATAATGCCAACTGGAATTTCAGATTATTTGCACCCGTAAATTTTACTAAAGGCTTAGAAGGTTATACAGGAATTATTGTAACTAATACAGATTACCAATCTTCTACTTTTGGGGTAGATTTGAATAAATGGAACTTAATTTGGTTTATTCAAGCAAGTTACGAATTACCTTGGGATATTAATTTTGAGCTGAGTGGAAATTACGGAACTGGAGCTCTTGAAGGTCAGATTGAAGTAGATTGGTTAGCAGAATTAGATTTTTCTTTTGGTAAAAAGTTTTTAGATGATAAACTAAAAGTAAATCTTGGTTTTAACAAAATGCTAAATAGAGGTTTTGTAGGTAATATAGATTACGGAAATGGAACAGCAGCTGTAGAAAGTAATGGTTCTAGACAAAACGTTCAGTTGCGATTTGTATATAGTTTTGGTGATAAATTTGGTAAGAAAAAATCTAGAAGAAACAACAACAGAGACGAACAGAATAGAATTAATGATAGTAATTAGATATTAGTATGAAAAACAAGATTGTATTAAAGCAGATTATTTTATTTACTGTTTTCATAACGATTGTTTTAATTATCAATAATTTAATAAAAACATACTTATTAGAACAAGGTATTACTTCATACAATATTCATTTATTATTAAAGATAACTAGTAATTTGCTACTTGGTTCAATATCTTTTTTAGTTGCAAAAAAATTAGATTTATTTAAAATTGGAGGTTTAACAGGAGTAAAGCCACAAAAAATAAGAGTACTTATTTTTCCAGTAATATTTTTAGTTTTACTAAACGTATTATTTTTAGATTCTATTCCAAATTATAGTAGTTTAAATTTAGTTACACTCGTCATTTATTGCTTAAGTATTGGTTTTTCTGAAGAGTTAAGTTTAAGAAGTGTATTGCTACCTTTATTTTCTAAATATTTTGGAGATAATAAAAAAGCACAAATTAAAGCTGTTTTTATTTCAGCTTTACTATTTGGGTTTTTGCATCTAATTAAATTTGATAAAGGTATTTATGGTGAAATTTCACAAGTATTTTTTGCTACTTTTATTGGTGTTCTATTTGGTGCAGTTTTATTGGTTACAAAAAGAATTTATCCATTAATTATTATTCATGCAATTGTAGATTTTACAGCAAAATTAGATACTATAAATATGCCTGTAAAAGAAAATGTAGCAAATCCTATGGGTTTAGAAAGTGCTTTCTTAACAATATTACTAACTTTACCTTGTTTAATTTACGGAATTTATATTATGAGAAAGCACCTGATTTAAACTGCTAAATAAAATGAATTATAAAATATTATTTATTCTTGGATTGTTATTTGAAGTAGTAGCTCAAATACTTTTATCTAAAGGAAATGAATTTGTGTACGCCCAAAAACCCATCGATTTTGCACATTGGTTTTTACTTTTAGGAGTTGTTTTTATGATTCCTCAAGTTATTTCTTTTCCGAAGAAAATATATAGTTATATTGGTAAGCCATTAGCAATTATAGGTATTGTTTGTATTATTGGCATGTGTGTTTTAGATTTTATTTGGTGGAGTTACCCAACACAAGAATTAAGAATTGAGTTTTCGAATCATATTTCTCAATTCCCATCAATTTGGAAAGTCTTTTTAAGAATTGGTCCAAGTTCTTATTTTATAAATTTAGGATTGTTCATTTTAGCTTTAAACTATTTAAAAGAGAATAAAATTGGAGTCTTTGTGGTTCTTTTAGCAACCATTATTATACTATTTGCAAGATTTATACCCTTTAGATTAATTTATGGATATTTAATTACAGCTATCGGATTTTCTATACTATTTTTTAAAAAAACACAGCATGAATACCAAATTAAATAAATCTGATTGGATCATACTTGCCATAATATTTGGAGTTTCAACCATACTCAATTCTATTGATTACTATAGAGATGACAATAAATTAATCGAATATTTAATTGATTTTCCTGTTGGTATATTCTTGTCAATAATACTAGTTTTAGTTTTTATACAAGTTCTTGTTCCTAAATTTTTAATTAAGAAAAAACAGTATATCTACTTTTTCATTTCTTCTTTAATTTTATTAACCACTATAGGAACCTTAGAAAATATAGTTGGCAGGTTAAGTGCAGGAAAAACAATTGGCAGTATATCAAGTTTTTATTTATACCTGCAAAGAGGTTTGTATAATGCTACAGATATGGTAGGTTTACCTTTAGGTATTTTATTAATAAAGAAGTTTTATGAAGGTCAACAAGAATTAGTAAATATTCAAAAACAACAAAAAGAAAACGAACTAAAATTATTACGCTCTCAAATAGATCCGCATTTTTTGTTCAATAATTTGAATACTTTAGATAGTTTAATTGATAGCAACCCAACAAAAGCAAAAGAATACATAAACAGATTGTCTTTAATTTACAGATATTTAATAAAAACCAAAGATGCTGAAGTTATGGAACTTGCAAATGAAATTGAGTTCGCAAAAAATTACATTTTTTTAATACAAACAAGATTTGGTAACGATTATGAGTTTACAATTGAAGAAAATATTTCTTTGACTGATAAATTTGTTCCAACAGGAGCCATACAATCTTTATTAGAAAATGTGGTAAAACATAATAAATCTAATGGAAAAACCCCAATAAAAACGACTATTAAAATTAATGAGGGTTGGTTAATTATTACAAATTCAAAATCTGAAATTGTTTCTAAACAAGAATCTTTAGGCACAGGTTTAGAGAATTTAAAAGCACGTTATAAATTACTTTCAGATGAAAAAATTCAAGTACATAATATGGATACTAAATTTGAAGTTTTTATTCCCATAGTTACTTTGCAAGGAGTTTAAATACATTATTAAAATTATGAGTGTCATTTTGAAATGAGCTTTTTCATCTCTGACTGTGAGATTTCTCCATAAAGTCGAAATGACACTCTCATGAAAACAATAGAAAATGAACATACTAATTTTAGAAGACGAAATACCTGCATATCAAAAACTAACAAAATGTTTAGATAGTTTTTTTGATGTAAAAATTTCTCAAGACTGGGCTAGAAGTATTGCTGATGGTGAGAAACTTCTAAAAGAAAACACCTACGATTTCATTTTATCAGACATTCAATTATTAGATGGCTTGTCTTTTGATTTGTTTCATAAAGTAAAAATAGAATCTCCAATTATTTTCTGTTCTGCTCACGATGATTATTTATTTCAGGCCTTTAACACCAATGGAATTGCATACATTTTAAAACCTTATTCTCCAGAAGATTTTAATAAAGCTATAAATAAATATCAAGCTTTATTTAATAAAGGCGATTACACAAATTTAGACAACACTACAATTAGCGCTTTAAAAACGGCTTTACAAGAAGAATACACCACGTATAAAAAACGATTTGTTATAAAAAAAACATCAGGAATTCAATTATTAAATGCTGTAGATATTGCTTTAATTTCTGCTTCTGGAGATTTTTGTTTGGTAATTGATAAAAATGGAAAACGTCATACAATTTCTCAAAATTTAGGGGGTGTTTTTCTACAATTAAACCCTAAAAAGTTTTTTAAAATTAATAGAAGTGAAATTGTAAATATCGATTTTATAGAAAATATCGAAAGTCATTTTAAGAACCGATTGCTAATTTCTTTAAAAAATCATAAAGAAAAAGTAATGACGAGTTCTTCTACTACTTCTGATTTTAGGAAGTGGTTGGAGAATTAAATAAAATTTATATGATTAAAAAAATGGCTTTATTCATTTTA
>JBGCFX010000158.1:0-8711 GCA_045110395.1 Polaribacter sp. | reverse complement strand
CAGCATTTGCTTCTGCTTCTTGACTCATTTTTTCGATTTCTTCTTCTGATAATCCTGAAGAAGCTTCGATTCTAATCTCGTGAGATTTGTTAGTTCCTTTGTCTAAAGCAGAAACTTTAATGATACCATTAGCATCAATATCGAAAGTTACTTCAATTTGAGGAACTCCTCTTTGTGCTGGTGGTAAACCATCTAAGTGAAAACGACCAATTGTGTTATTATCTCCAGCCATTGCTCTTTCACCTTGTAAAACGTGAATTTCTACAGATGGTTGATTGTCTACAGCTGTAGAAAATACTTGCGATTTCTTTGTAGGAATAGTTGTGTTTGCATCAATTAATTTTGTGAAAACATTCCCCATAGTTTCAATACCTAATGATAAAGGAGTAACGTCTAATAACAATACATCTTTTACATCACCAGATAAAACTCCACCTTGTATAGCAGCTCCTAAAGCAACAACTTCATCAGGATTTACACCTTTACTTGGCGCTTTTTTAAAGAATTTCTCAACAGCTTCTTGTACAGCAGGTATTCTTGTAGAACCACCAACTAAAACAATTTCATCTATTTCATCAATTGATAAATCAGCATTTTTTAATGCAGTTTGGCAAGGCTCTATTGTTCTTTTTACTAAATCATCAATTAATTGCTCAAATTTAGATCTAGTTAAAGTTCTTACTAAGTGTTTTGGGCCACTTGCAGTAGCAGTAACATAAGGTAAGTTAATTTCTGTTTGTGCAGAAGAAGATAATTCAATCTTTGCTTTTTCAGCAGCTTCTTTTAAACGTTGTAAAGACATTGGGTCTTCCCGTAAATCAATTCCTTCATCAGATTTAAATTCATCTGCTAACCAGTTAATGATTTTTTCATCAACATCATCTCCACCTAAATGCGTATCTCCATCAGTTGCTAAAACTTCAAAAACACCATCACCTAATTCTAAGATAGAAACATCATGTGTTCCTCCACCAAAATCAAAAACAACAATTTTTTTATCGTCATTAGATTTGTCTAAACCGTAAGCTAATGCAGCAGCAGTTGGTTCGTTTATAATTCTTTTTACTTGTAAACCTGCAATTTCACCAGCTTCTTTTGTAGCTTGTCTTTGTGCATCGTTAAAGTATGCTGGTACTGTAATTACAGCTTCAGAAACATCAGTTCCTAAATAGTCTTCAGCAGTTTTTTTCATTTTTTGTAACACCATTGCAGAAATTTCTTGTGGCGTATATAAACGACCATCAATATCTACTCTTGGAGTATCATTATCTCCTTTAACTACTTTATAAGGAACTCTTTTTGCTTCTTTAGTAGATTCAGAAAATTTGTTTCCCATAAAACGTTTAATAGAATAAACTGTTTTTGTAGGGTTTGTAACTGCTTGTCTTTTAGCAGGATCACCAATTTTACGTTCTCCTCCTTCTACAAAGGCAACAATAGATGGTGTCGTTCTTTTTCCTTCTGCATTAGGAATTACAACTGGCTCATTTCCTTCCATTACAGAAACACAAGAGTTGGTTGTACCTAAGTCAATTCCAATTATTTTACTCATAATATTTATTTTAATATTTTTTTAATTCAATTTTACATTTTCTATTAGTCAAATGGTATGCCAACCACTTTTTGACTAGAAAATGTCAGTTTTTTATTTTTTTTTATAAATTGATGTGACATCTTGACAGAAAATGTATCTAAAAAAGTGAAGAATATTCAAATTTGAAAACCATTTTTATTTTCTTATATTTGGAATGTTCTTTTAGAATTATAATTTTATACTAATATTTAAACTTAAAAACAATGAGTAAATTTGACGAAAAAGTAGCTTTATACAAGAAATTCATGGACGATAGAAATTTTCGTTCTAATGATGATTTATTAGCTGCAGTTACAAAAGGATTGGGACCATCAATCTATAAAGCAGACGCAGAAACTGTTTCTGGTTCTGATGCTAAAGAATTAGCAACTGTAAAAAATAACTTCTTAATTAAGAAATTAGGTTTGGCAGATAGTAAAGAATTAGATGCTGGTATAGAAGAAGTAATGGAAAGAATTGGGAAATCTGAAAGAAAAAAATACAGAGCAGTTGTATATTACATGCTTGTTAAAAAGTTTGATAAAGAGTCAGTTTACGGAATGTAAAAAAGTCTTTTTTAAATTATATAAAAAAATCCAACTCATTGAGTTGGATTTTTTACATTTACAGCAAATATTTTAATCATTTTTAAGAATGTCGCAATTTATTAGTGTTTTTGATATGCTCAAGATTGGTGTTGGTCCATCAAGTTCGCATACTTTGGGTCCTTGGAGAGCTGCACAAGCTTGGGTTTTAAAATTAAGAGAAACCAATGTTTTTGACAAAATTGATGCAGTAAAAGTAGATTTATATGGTTCTCTTTCATTAACAGGAAAAGGACATGCAACAGATTTGGCAATTTTGTTGGGTTTAAGTGAAGCAGATCCAGAATACATACCCATAGAAGATATTGCTATTATTGTTGATAGGATAAATACGCAAGAAGAAATCTTTTTTAAGGGCGGAAAAAAAATTCCTTTCTATAAAGATTCAATTGTTTTTAATCGTGATTTTTTACCATTTCATTCTAATGGAGTTACATTCAGAGGTTTTTCTGATGGAAAAGAAATAGCAACAGAAACTTACTTTTCTATTGGTGGAGGTTTTATTGTGCAAGAAAATGATACTTTAGAAGACGAAATAGAAATCAACAAAAAGAATTTTCCTTTTCCTATAAACAGAGCTATTCAGCTTGAAGAATATTGTGAGAAGAACAATTTATTAATTTCTGATATTGTATTAAAAAACGAATTAGAGTTACGTTCATCTGAAGAAATAGATTTTGAATTGAACAGAATTTGGGAAACAATGTTAGAGTGTATGTACATTGGTTGTCATACAGAAGGAAGGCTTCCTGGAGGTTTAAATGTAAAAAGACGTGCTTTTGATACTCACGTAAAGTTAATAAAAGACGCAACTTATACAAATCAAAAAAATTGGATTACAGCTATAAGAAGTAACGAAGTAAAATTTAGAGAAATTTTAAAATGGGTAAGCTGTTTTGCACTTTCTGTAAACGAAGTAAATGCAGCTTTAGGTAGAGTAGTAACAGCACCAACCAATGGAAGTGCAGGTGTAATTCCTGCAGTTTTAATGTATTATTTGGTGATAGAAAATCACGAAGCAGATTTTAAACAAATCAAGCAATTTTTATTAACTGCTGGCGAAATTGGAAGTATTTTTAAGAAAAATGCCACAATTTCTGCAGCTATGGGTGGTTGTCAAGCAGAAATAGGAGTTTCTTCTGCAATGGCTGCTGCAGCTTTAACAGAATTGTTAGGAGGAACTCCTGCACAATGTTTGGTAGCAGCAGAAATAGCAATGGAACATCACTTGGGTTTAACTTGCGATCCAATAGGTGGTTTAGTGCAAGTACCTTGTATAGAACGTAATTCTATGGGCGCAATTAAAGCAATTAATGCTGCAGAAATGGCTTTAGAAACTGATCCTAAAGAAGTAAAAGTACCTTTAGATAAAGTAATTGATACCATGTGGGAAACTGCAAAAGATATGCACAAAAATTATAAGGAAACCTCTGAAGGTGGTTTGGCAGTGAATGTTGGTTTGGCTGATTGTTAGAGTTGGTTGTTGGTTTTTAGTTAAGATGATATTATATTTTTTTAGAATAACCATTTTTTTGGAATAAATTTCAAAATTCCAATTTCATAAGCATTCCAATATAATAATTGATTATTACACCAAAAAAGTTCAATTTTTTCACCTTTTCTAAAACTCTTTCTTAATTTATTTTTAAAGTTTAGCCTGAAAATCCCAACATTCTCTGTTCCTTGGTTTATTTTTACAAATGGATATATTGAGGTATGATATTCATTTCTTAAAACTTTTTCAGTTACAGATTTATATTTTAGAAATTCTCCAACAACTTTTTCTTTTCCATTTCTATTTTTATAAAAAGTGATTTTTTTATTCCAGAAATAAATAAAAATTCCTACAATTATTAATGTTATTACTTTAAGCATTTTAAGTAGAATTTTATTTTACCTCGTAAAAATCAATTCATTTCCTTCAGACATTTCTTCAGAGAAACCATAACCTTCAATATTAAAACCTTTTAATTCTTCAATCGTTTTTACATTATTATCAATTATATAACGAACCATATAACCACGTGCCATTTTTGCATAGGTCATAATGGTTTTATATTGTCCGTTTTTAAAATCTTTAAAAACAGGGGTAATCATATCAACTTTTAAAACTTTTTTAGGGATTACTTTAAAGTATTCTGAACTTGCTAAATTGATTAATAATTCGTCTTCTTCTAACTCCTCATTTATAGCTTTGGCTACTGCATCATCCCAAAATTTGTATAAATTATCTTTTCTGCCCACTTTTAAACGAGTTCCCATTTCTAATCTGTATGGCTGAATTAAATCTAAAGGTTTTAATAAACCATACAAACCAGATAAGATTCTTAAATTCTCTTGTAAAAGCGGAATTTTTTCTTCTGATAAAGAATTGACATCAATTCCCTGAAAAACGGCACCAGTAAATGCATAAATAGCTTGTTTTGCGTTTTCTGGAGAAAAAGGAGTTTCCCATTCTTGGTTTCTTTCGTAATTCAATCTTGCTAAATCATCAGAAATAGACATTAAATCCGATAATTTTTTCTTTGAAAGTGTTTTTAGTTTTTTGCTCAATTTTTCTGATTGTTCTAAAAAACGAGGCTGTGTATGTAAACTTGTTGGTACTTTGCTTTCAAAATCTAAAGATTTTGCTGGAGATATGATGATTTTCATTTTTGCTAATGTTGAAACGTTTAAACGTTGAATTGTATAATTGTAAAAATAAGAATGATTGTAAAAATCATCAAATAAAAGTATCAATTTAAATTGATATTCCTATTTATAAAATCGATTATAAGATGAATTTAGTTTTTTCTTTAAAAAAATTAAACTATTTCTTTTATATTGTGTCAATAATAGAAACGAATAAACCCAAACTTGAGTAAAGACACAGAACTTGTTAAAAGGTTGCAAAACCCCAGATTAAAAGAACGTGCTTTTAGTGAGTTGTTAGACACCTATCAAGAGCGTTTGTATTGGCATATCAGAAAAATTGTAACTACTCATGAAAATGCTGATGATGTTTTACAAAACACCTTTATCAGAATCTATAAAAGCATTTTAAAGTTCGAAGGAAAAAGCAGCTTACATACTTGGATGTATAGAATTGCGTACAATGAATCGATTCGTTTTTTAGAAAAAAATAATAAAAAAAGGTATGATAATATTGATGAAGTTTCTGAATCTAATTTAGAAGCCTTATTTGAAGATGAATATTTTGATGGTGATGAAATTCAAAGAAAATTAAACACAATTATAGACGGATTTAAAGAGAAACAAAAAAGAGTTTTTCAAATGAAGTATTTTGACGATTTGAGTTTCAGACAAATTTCTGAGGTTTTAAATGTCTCTGAGAGTACTTTAAAATCTACTTATTATGCAGCAGTAAAAATTATTGAAGAAAAAATATTTTTATAAAAATCCAAACTATTTTAAAAAGTTAGGGTCTAACTTATATATTATGGAAAAATCAACAGAAAATAACAACAAACAAAACTTTCTAAAAGAAGGTTTGCAAGGTGATATTTCTAAACATCATAAAGATTATTTAGGAGCAGAAATACCTGAGGGCTATTTTACGAAATCGAAATTATCAATTTTAGATAAAATAAAAGAAGATGTAAAAGAAGAAGAGCAACCTAAAAAACAAATTGTTTTTTATATGCGACCTCAATTCAAATATTTTGCTGCAGCTTCTTTGGTTTTTATATTAAGTTTAACTGTTTGGTTGCAAAGTGCAAATAATAGTGGAGTAGAGGACTCTAATTTAGAATTATTGTCTTTTCAAAATGATGTACTAATCAACTCTTTATTAGTAGAAGATTCTGAAATGGATTTGTTTGCAGAAAACACTTTAATTAATGAAGTTGTTATAAAAGCAGAACTTTCTGAACAAAAAATGGATGATTTAATTTTAAATTCAATAATCATAGAAGACTCATTATTAGATAATTATATGGATGATGGATTGATTGAAACCATTATTTTATAAAAAATTTATTTATTTTTCAAACTATTTTAAAAAATGCAGTTCTAAGAAGTAGATACAATTAATAACTTAAAATTTTACAATTATGAGAACTACAATTTCAAAAAAGAATTTCTTAAAATCGAGTACTTTATTTTACTCACTTAGTGTACTTATTTTATCAGCATTATTATTTACCTCTTGTTCAGAGTCAGAATTATCAGATGCTTCTGTAGATGATACTTCTTTAATTACAGAAATAGAAAGTGCTTCAAAAATTACAGTTGCAGTATCTTCTTTACCATCTGCAACAAAAAGTGCTTTAAATGGCGATTTAGCAGATAGTTTTGTGCAAAATGTACAATTAGCAACAGGTTTAGGGTATAAAGTAACTTTAATTACAGATAACGAATCTAGAGCAGAAGTAAATAGCGATATTTTCTTTTCTGCAGCAGGTAAATTATTAGAAGATAAAAGTGCAAAAAGAAAGAAAAGAAGAAATAAATGCTTTCAGTTTGTTTTTCCTATCGATTTTATAATGCCAGACAATTCATCAATCACCTTAAATGAAAAAGCAGATTGGGTTTTAATTAGAGAGTGGTATACTGCAAATCCTACAGCTACAGAAAGACCAGAACTAATATTTCCTGTAAATATTACTTTAGAAGATGGTACAGAACAAACTTTAATAGACAGAGATGAATTAAAGACAATTAAAGATTCTTGTAAGAGAACCAAAGACAAAAGAAAATGCTTTAAATTAGATTTGCCAGTAACTTTTACAATGCCAGATGCTACAGATATTACTGTAAATGACAGATCAGAATTCAAATTAGTAAGAAGATGGCATAAAGCAAACCCTACAGTAAAAGAAAAAGGTGTTTTAAATTTCCCTGTAAATATTACGTATAAAGATGGTACAACAGGTACTGTAAACGATGCAGATGAACTAAAAGCAGCAAAAGAAAGTTGTAAAAATTAAATTAAAATGATTACTTTAGATGCTCTTGAGCAAAATAATTAAAAAAATGAAATTAAGAACCATCATATTACAAATTAGCTTTATGAGTCTAATGATGTTTGGCAATGCAATTTTTGCTCAAGATTCTAATTATAAGCTTATTACCAAAGAACTTACAGTAGCCCAAAAAGCATTGTTACAAAAAGAACGAGAGGTAATGAAAGCTAATAGAGAAACTTTTAAAGCCACTCTTACCAAAGAACAATTAGCAATTTTAAAGGACAAAACAATTTCTAAAAACGAAATTAGAAAGCGTTTAATGAGTTCATTTACCAGAACCCAAAAAGAGTTGGTTAGAAACCAGCAAGTACGTCTTAGAAAAACACGAGATAATTTTAGAAAAACCTTAACAAGAGACCAACGTAAAATGTTAAAGGAAAGGATAGATAAAATTAAAGAAACCAAAGACAGAGGAGAACTAAAAAACGGCCCTAGAGAAAATAATGCTGATGGTAGAAAACAAAGGCCAAAAAGAAATTAGTGTTTAGATAAATGACAAACCTTTATCAAAGAATAAAAACAAAAATACAAGTTTTTGGGTTGCTATTGTTTACAATGGCAACCTCTTTTTGTTCTTATGCACAAGAGAGAAATGATGATGAAATCGATTTAATTTTAGACGATCTTTTTTTTGATGATAAACAGTTTTTAGATGAATTAATAGAAAGCGATGTTTCCTTTAATTTTCTATACACATCAGTAGCTTACAATACCAATACTTATTTTTCTGGTAGAGATTCTGGTACAGATCAATTTAATATGATTCCGCAAATTTCATATTACCATTCTTCTGGTTTTAATGCAACTGTTTCTGGTATTTATTATGAAAGTTTTGATCCTCATTGGGATTTTACAAGTGTTTCTTTAAGTTACTTAAATACTTTAGGAAAAAGTAATCGTATTATTTATAATCTTGGCTACACAAAGTATTTTTATAATGACGATTTTGATGATTTTACAAATTCAATTGATGTAAGTCTTGGTTTCAGAAATAAAAAACGAACTTTAGGAACTACACTTTCTGCTTCCTATTTATTTGGTTCTGATGAATCTTATCAACTAGTTTCTAGTTCTTTTGCAAGAATTAATTTACTTAGAAAAACTAATTTTGCTGTAAGATTAAGACCAACTTTAAGTTTTGTAGCTGCAAAACAAGTATTTACATATAACCAACTTTTTAGAACTAGACCTTTTCTAAGAACAGTAACAGAAGAGGTTTTTAATGTTTTAAATACTCAAATTTCTTTACCAATTTCTTTAACAACCAATGCTTGGGATTTTGAGTTGGGTTACTCTATAAACTTACCAAATGCTGTTGCAAATGAAGCAGATTTGCCAACTACAAATTTCTTTAGTTTTACTGTTGGGTATTTATTCGATTTAAGTAAATAAAAACTATTTTTTTAAATATATTAATCGTAATACTGCAATAAACAAATTAAAGTGGGTTTAACGAAGTCAGAAATATTTACAGAAGAGCAAAATAAAATCGCAGCCATTGCAAAAGTGTTAGGACATCCTGCAAGAATTGCCATTTTAGAGTTTTTAATCAAACTAAAATCTTGC
>JBGCFX010000157.1:0-11942 GCA_045110395.1 Polaribacter sp. | reverse complement strand
AATGTTACAGACAGAACCATTGAGTTTTGGTTTAAAACAGATGATATTACATCCAGACAAGTAATTTATGAAGAAGGTGGTGGTACACACTCTATTTCTATCTTTCTAGAAGATGATAGGATTTATTATACAGCTTATAGAAATAGCGCAGATCTATCATCAAGAAGAAGGTCTTTTAGATCTGGAGATGAAGATATTGAAGTTGGTAAATGGTTTCATGTAGCTTTTGTCTTAGAAGGTGGTACTACTTTAAAATGGTATTTAAATGGTATAGAACAAGATTCTCAAGCTGGTTTAACTGTCCCATCACATTCTGGTGATGTTAATTTAGGATTAAGTGGAGATGATATTCGTTTTCCTTCAAGTTTAGATTCTGCAGATTGGGATAATAGTTCTATTGGTACTTCATCTTCTGAAACTTATGATGGTACATATGGGGCTATAGATACTGCAGACTATAATTATAGTGGTAATATTTCTCTATTCAGAATTTGGAATGTGGCCAGAACAGAAGCCCAAATAGACGATAATAAATCAGATTTTTTAACATCAGGTACAAGTTTGGTGGCCTATTCAGATCAAGACCGTATTTATTATGTGCCAAATGGTGCAACAGCAATTTCTTTAACAGCCTTTGTTGCTTTAAATACACAATCTACAACTATACCAGATACAGATGCAATTAACCTTCAAAATACTAGAGATAGAACCATAGAGTTTCGTTTTAAAGCTACAGATATGACCACAAGACAGGTCTTGTATGAAGAAGGAGGAAATGTTAATGCTATTGTAGCTTTTATTGAAGCTGGGAGATTCTATTTTAGTGCTTACAGAAATAATGCAGGTATAGCTGCTGATAGGCGATTTTTTAGATCTGGTGATGGAGATGTAGTTTTTAACACTTGGTATCATGTAGCGATAACATTAGAAGATACAGATGCTGGTGATGCTAATCCACCAACTTCGGGTTTAGAGTTAAAATGGTATTTAGATGGCGTAGAGCAAGATTCTCAAAATGGTATACAAATAGATAACCATAATGGAGATATTAATTTAGGATTAACAGATGGAGCTATAAGATACCCAGATACTTTGTTAGATGTAGATTGGAGTGCAAGTTCTATTGGTAGTTCTACCTCTCAAACTTATAATGGAGGAGAATCATCAAGTTCATCAGCAAATAATTTTTCAGGAGATTTCGATTTGTTTAGAATATGGAATGTGGCAAGAACACAATCAGAAATAGACACAAATAAAGACGTTTTATTAACTTCAGAAACAGATTTAGTTGCCTATCAAAGTGGAACACAAATGAATTATCAACCAAATGGAGGTACTTCTATCACAGAATCTGTAGATGCAGTAGGTGTAATTACTTGGGATGGAAGTGACTCTAACGTTTGGACAACAACTACAAATTGGGTTGGAGATACTGCACCAAATGCTACAAGAAAACAAAAAGTTGCTATTCCAGATGGAGGCATAGACCCTATTTTAACTACAGAAATTAGTGTTGGTTTTTTAACTATTAATACAGGTGTAGAGCTTATTATACAAGATGGAGCAACACTTAATGTGTATTATGGTTTAGACAATAATGGTACAATTACAGTAGAAAATGGAGGTTCATTAATTTATCATAATTGCCAAAGTGCAATTACAGGTTCTGGTTCTTTTAGTATTAACAGAAACACACCTTCTTATGGTGTTAATGACTTTTACTCTTATTGGAGTTCTCCTGTAATACCATCAAATTCTAATATTGCTACAGTTTTCCCAGATGCAGAACTTATTTATAGGTTTAACTCAGATGTAGCTAATTCAGATTGGGTTCTTCATGGAACTTCAGATTTTTCTTCAGGAGTTGGTTATGCTATTCAAAATGAAGGTTTAGGAGGTCAATTAAGAAATTTTCAAGGAAAGATAAATGAAGCAGATATAACTGTACCTGTTTTTGATACAACAAATTTAGCTGGAGAAGGAAGTGATGAAATAGAATGGTCTACAAGTGGAGATAATTTAGTGGGTAACCCATTTTCTTCTGCTTTAAGTTGGGATATTGTAGTTAGAGACTCTATAAACAAAAATATAAATGGGACAATTTATTTTTGGGATCAGAGTATAGCAACTAATGGAGAAAATGAGGTAGGAGATTATAAATCTTATAATGCAACAGGTGGAGGAACTCCTAGTGTTACAGGTAATATTGGTTCAGGACAAGCCTTTTTTGTAAAAACAGATAGTAATGGTTCTATAAGTTTTAAACCTACACATCAAGTTGCAGGTAGTAATACGCAGTTCTATAAAACTGCTAATAAAAAAGAATCAGTTACTAATAAAATGGATGGCAGGTCTTGGTTTAATATTCATCATAATAACAAAATAAATACCATTTTAATTGGTTTTTTAAATGGAGCTACAGAAGGTTATGATAGAATGTATGATGGTTTGTTTGATACAAATCAACAAGAATTAGGGTTTTATTCCATTTTGCCAAATGGAAAAGCAAAAACAAGTATACAAGGTTTACCTAAACTTTTTTTAGAAGAACACAGAGTTAAATTAGGATATATTGTAGATAAAATCGGAACTTATAAAATAGACATCAACCAAGAATATATTAACAAAGATTATCATATTTATATAATAGATAAAAACACAAATACCATTCAAGATTTAAGAATAAGTTCTTATACTTTTAATATTGATGAAATTGGCGAAAATGAAAATAGATTTGAAATTATTTATAAAAAGTCTAAAGTTTTAGATATCGAAGATATTCAAATAGAGCAGAATAAAAATTTTATAGCATATGTAAATAATTCAAAAGAGCTAATTTTAGATACTGAGTTTGATAATGAAATAATTAGCTATACAAAAATATTTGATTTACAAGGAAGAGAAATTGCTTCTTTTAAACAAAAAGAACGTAAAGATATTTCTCAATTATCTTCAGGGATTTATATTGTAAAACTAATTTTAAATGACAATTCTATTCTATCAAAAAAAACACTTTTCGATTAATCTTATTTTCTAACGCGTTCAGAAGCTTTTTCAACTTTTAATTTTAAACCTTCTTTGTAAGCAATAATTCTATCTAACACACATGTATCTGAAGCTCCAATAATTTGAGCAGCCAAAATACCTGCGTTTTTTGCGCCATCTAAAGCTACAGTTGCTACAGGAACTCCTCCAGGCATTTGTAAAATAGATAAAACAGAATCCCAACCATCAATAGAGTTTCTACTTTTTACAGGAACTCCAATAATAGGCAAAGGACTCATACTTGCTACCATTCCTGGTAAATGAGCTGCACCTCCAGCACCTGCAATAATTACTTTTATGCCACGTAAATGAGCGTTTTTAGAATAGTCGACTAATTTTTCTGGAGTTCTGTGAGCAGACACAATATCTACTTCTATTTGAATATCAAAACTCTCTAAAATGTCTATTGCTTCTTGCATTATTGGAAGATCAGAATCGCTTCCCATTATTATTCCTACCATAATTATTTGCTTATCACTCTAATTGTTTCTTTAACTTCTTGTGCAATTTTTCTTGCAGTATCAATATCAGAATTTACAATAGTTACATGTCCCATTTTTCTAAAAGGACGCGTTTCTTTCTTCCCATAAATATGAGGTGTAACTCCATCAATTTTTAAGATTTTTTCTATATTTTCATAAATTACATCACCAGAAAAACCTTCTTCACCAACTAAATTTACCATAATTCCAGCAACTTTACTTTCTGTGTTTCCTAAAGGAAGATTTAAAATAGAACGCAAATGTTGTTCAAATTGATTGGTATAACTCGCTTCTATAGAATAATGACCAGAATTATGTGGTCTTGGTGCCACTTCATTTACTAAGATTTTATCATCTACAGTTTGAAACATTTCAACTGCTAATAAACCCACAAAATCTAAATCACTAACTACTTTTAATGCTACTTCTCTTGCTTTTTCTGCAACTTTAGATTCAATTCTTGCAGGGCAAATAACATATTCTACTTGGTTTGCTTCAGGATGAAATTCCATTTCTACAACAGGATATGTTTTTACCTCTCCATCTGCATTTCTTGCCACAATTACAGCCAATTCATTTTTAAAAGGAATCAATTTTTCTGTAATACATTCTACATTTGGTAAACTGCTTAAATCGTCTATATTTCTAACAATTTTAACACCATTTCCATCATAACCAAAACGTGCAGCTTTCCAAACAAATGGAAAACTAATAATATCGTTTTCAAAAGAGTGAATTAATTCTTGCAAATACGCATAATGCGAAAATTCTGCTGTAGGAATTTGGTGATCTACATAAAAATTTTTCTGCCTTGCTTTACTTTGTATAATTCGTAAATCTTTAGGTTTTGGGTAAATTGTTAAACCTTCATCTTCTAACTTGTCTAAAGCATCAAGATTTACATTTTCTATTTCTATGGTTAATACATCTACTGTTTTTCCGAAATTATAAACTGCATCAAAATCTAATAAATCTCCAATAACAAAAGTATTGCAGATTTCTGCACAAGGTGCATTTTTGTTGCTATCTAAAATAGAAGTATGAATATCAAATTTTTGAGTTTCTGCCAAAAGCATTCTGCCTAATTGACCACCACCCAAAACGCCTAATTTAAAATCTGAAGAAAAGTAATTTTTCACGAGTAAAGTTGTTGTGTTTTAGCAAAAATAAGCAACTTATATCATTTTTATGCAGAAATGGTATGATATAAAATTATGCTCTTAAAAATTTGTAATTCGAATTACAGTTCCGTTTTTAATAACTCTGTATTCTATTGCAGGACAGAAAAAACCATCAGTTTGTGGTGCACCACCAATTCCCTTTCCAACTCCATATTCACTATTATCACATTGGCATTTTAAAACAATTCCTCTCTCGAATTTCATAGGTTGGTTGCAATCGTTTGCAGGACATAGTTTGTCATAAGCAACAAAATCTCTTCCATTTACATTTAATAAAAGAATACCTTTAGAACCACCTGAAAGTTCTGCAAAACCACCAGGAACTAATGCATTTATTAACTGAGGGTTATTCAAATCATTCGTTATATTTAAAGGTAAAGATTGTATGCAACCTCCTAAATTCTCGTTAGTTGTACAGCTTAAAAAAGAGAATACTATTATGAAAAAGAATGTTTTTTTAATCATTAAAATGTTTCGTTTCTATTAAAACGATGGCAATTTACAAATATTTTGTACATTTGTATTCTAATCTCATTCCTATTTAGGGTATGGGATTTTTAATTTAAAAATGTACAGCATTTTTATTGATGAGAATGACTTTCTTTAATACGTTTAAAACAGTTGTTAAAGAAGATGGATGAATTTAAAATAGCAAAAAAATGAGTGATATATCATACTATTCAGCAGAAGGGTTAAAAAAATTGAAAGATGAATTGGTGCAACTAGAACAAGTTGAAAGACCAAGAGTAACTACAGAAATTGCAGATGCACGTGATAAAGGTGATTTAAGTGAAAACGCAGAATATCATGCTGCAAAAGAAGAGCAATCTCATTTAGAATTTAAAATTGCCAAATTAAAAAATGTAATTTCAAGCGCACGTATTTTAGATGAATCTCAATTAGATACTTCTAAAATTTTGATTCATTCTAACGTAGTTATAAAAAATACGACTAATGGAATGGAAATGAAATATAGGTTAGTTGCAGATTCTGAAACGGATGTTAGAAACGGAAAATTATCAGTAAACTCACCAATTGGTAAAGGTTTATTAGGTAAAAAAGTTGGGGAAATTGCAGAAATACAAGTGCCAAGTGGTATTATGAAATTTGAAATTATAGATATTTCTAGGTAGACAGAAGTTTTTAGAATAAAGTCTGAAGATATAAATTCGGGTTTTAGCATTGCTAAAACCCGAATTCTTTTTTATATTTACTTGAGACTAATAATTAAAAACCAACAACTAAAACTATTTAATGAGCATATTCACAAAAATCATAAACGGAGAAATACCAAGTTATAAAGTTGCAGAAAATGAAGATTTTATTGCTTTTTTAGATATCAACCCAAATGCAAAAGGACATACTTTAGTTGTTCCTAAAAATGAGGTAAATAAGTTGTTTGATTTATCTAAAGAAGAGTACAAAAACCTTATGAATTTCTCCTACAGAGTTGCAAAAGCATTAGAAAAAGCTGTGCCATGTTTACGAGTTGGTATGAGTGTTATTGGTTTAGAAGTGCCTCATGTACATGTGCATTTAATTCCTTTAAATGAAATGGCAGATATTCAGTTTTCAAAGAAAGTAAAATTGTCTAATGATGAGTTTGTTGCTTTGGCTGAAAAAATTGAAAAGAATTTTGAGTAAAATATGAAAATAATTAAATTACTCTTTTTTCTTTTACTTCTATCTTGTAAAACAGAAAAGAAAATAGATAAAGTAAAAGTAGAGATTATCCTTGAAAAAACGGATACTGCATTCTATTTTCCTTTTAGAAATCATAAAGAGATAGAATTTTTTAAAGATTATGAAAAACAAAGAGGAAGTATAATTGATGATAATATTGGATTATTGATTCTTAAAAAAGGTAACCAAAACTATATACTTTTAAATAAGTTTATCCGTAAAAATAATCCTTTAAAGTATAAGATTTTAGATACTGTAAATATTGGAAAAATTGAAAAGAACCAATATCTAGCAATTTATAATTGCTTTGTAAATAATAAACAAGATAAGAGATTGATTGCTTTAGTTGAGGATAATTATGAAGAGAATTTAAATAAACCATTTATTAGAGATATACTTAAATCTTGGATTGTAGATACTGAAAATTATAAAATAAATATTAATAAAGATATAAAATCTATAAAATGTGAAAACGAGGGTTATGGACTTTAGTTAAACCTTATCCAACAAAATCTGAAACGTAGTTCCTCTACCAAGTTCTGATTTTTGTACAAATATTTTCCCTTTATGGTAATCTTCTACAATTCGTTTAGAAAGTGATAAACCCAATCCCCAACCACGTTTTTTTGTCGTAAAACCTGGTTTAAATATTTGTTTAAATAGTTTTTTTGGCATTCCTTTTCCTGTGTCAGAAATGGTAATTTTTACTTTTTTAGAAGTGTTTTCTATAATCAATTTTAAGTCTCCTTTACCCAACATTGCATCAATGGCATTTTTAATTAGGTTTTCTATAACCCAACCAAATAATTCTACGTTTAAATTGGTGTAAATTTCAGCATCCACAGATACATAAGAGAACGAAATTTGTTTAGAACTTCTAGATTCTAAGTAATCGAAAGCTTGTTTGGTTATGGCTACAATATTTTCTTTTTTCAACTCAGGTTTTGAGCCAATTTTAGAAAAACGATTGGCAATTGTATTTAGTCTGTCTACATCTTTTTCTATTTCTTTAATATAGGTTTCATCTACATTTTCAGTTTTTAAAATAGCAATCCAACCTAATAAAGAAGATAAAGGCGTACCAATTTGATGCGCAGTTTCCTTAGCCATTCCTGTCCATAATTTATTAGTTTCTGCAGCTTTGTTAGAACTGTAAAACAAATATATTACACTTAAAAAAAGAATTAAAATAAGAATTAACGCAATCGGATAATAAGTAAGTTTGTTTAAAATATCTGAATTTCTATAATAAATTAGCTTCTTGTTTTTACTGTCAAAACTAATTTCTATGGGGTCGTTTTCAGACTTCATCTTCTCAAGTTCTAACTTTAAGAAATCTGGATTTAATAGTTTTATAGAATCAAAATTTTGATGTTCAATTTCTCCAGTTTCGCTAACCATAATCATAGGAATGTTATTAATATTCTCTAAGATTTTTAATGGTAAATCTACATTTGCATCTAAATTATTATTGTTCCCTAATTCTTTTTGAGCAGCCACTAAAATTTCCATTTTAATACGCTCTTCATTCTTAAATTTTTGAAAGAAAATATAAGTGTTCCATAAAATTAAGGAAACAATTACTAGGGATATTAGTACAGATATTCTTTTAAATAAAAGTCGGTTTGTTAAAAAATTCATCAAAACAAATATAAAGGTTTCTTGTATATAACTTGTTTGCTATTTTGATAGTATATTTACATACCTAAAATTAAAGTATGCTCTCTATCAATCCAAAAGAAATATCAACTCAAAAACTGCATGGTTATTTATTAGGAGCTATTGCACCAAGACCAATTGCTTTTGCAAGTACTATAAGTGCAGATGGAAAACCGAATTTATCACCTTTTAGTTTTTTTAATGTGTTTGGTTCAAATCCGCCAATTATGATATTTTCTCCTGCAAGAAGAGTTAGAGATAATACCACAAAACATACCTTAGAAAATGTTTTAGCTACAAAAGAAGTGGTTATAAATATTGTAAATTATGATATTGTGCAACAAATGTCTTTAAGTTCTACAGAATATCCTGAAGGTGTTAATGAGTTTGAAAAAGCAGGGTTTACAATGTTGCCTTCTGACGAAATAAAACCATTTAGAGTGGCAGAATCTCCTGTGCAATTTGAGTGTAAGGTAAATGATGTAATTTTTACTGGTGATAAAGGTGGAGCAGGGAATTTAATTATTTGTGAAGTTGTAAAAATTCATATTTCTGATGATGTTTTAGATGAAAATGGAAGCATAGATCAGCATAAAATAGATTTGGTAGCAAGAGCAGGAGGAAGTTATTATTCTAGAGCTAGAGATGGTTTTTTCGAAATTCCGAAACCAATTTCTACATTAGGTATTGGTATAGATGCAATTTCTTCTGAAATTAGAAATAGTTCTGTTTTAACAGGAAATAATTTAGGAATGTTAGGAAACGTTGAGCAACTTCCTTCAGAGGAAACTGTTAATAACTTTGCAAAAGAACATCCGCAATTTATTGGGTTAGAAACTACAAAAAAACATACATTTGCTCAAGAATTTTTAAGTAAGAATGATGTAGAAAGTGCTTGGAAAGTACTTTTATTAAAATAAATATTATGGAAGTTATTGGTAAAGTAAAATTAATTGGAGACGTTCAAACATTTGGTGCAAACGGATTTCAAAAAAGAGAATTAGTAGTTACAACAGATGATCAATATCCACAGATGATTATGATCGAATTTGTACAAGACAAATGTGATTTATTAAATAATTACAGTGTTGGGCAAGATGTAAAAGTGTCTATCAATCTAAGAGGTAGAGAATGGATCAATCCTCAAGGAGAAGCTAAATATTTTAATTCTGTTCAAGGTTGGAGAATCGAAAACTTAGGACAAGCTTCTGCACCAAGTAATTTGCCTCCTGTAGATCAATTTGAGCCAGCATCTAAAGTTTCTGATGAAGAGCCAGATGATTTACCTTTTTAGTAAATAAATTAGATTACTAGAACGTTAGATTTCTAGAAAAATAAAAAAGAGAGACTTTATTTAATAAATTCTCTCTTTTTTATTTTTGCTTACTGCTTACTGCTTACTGCTTACTGCCTACTTTTTCTTCGGCATTGGTCCACGTAAATGAATTATCAATCCATTTAAGAAATTTCTTAAAAACTGATCACCACATTCTACATATTTTGGGTGTTCTTCATTTCTAAAAATGGCACCTAATTCAGCTTTAGAAACTTTAAAATCTACCAAAGCACAGATTTCTATAATATCTGTATCACGTAATTTGTGTGCTACTCTTAATTTTTTAAAAATATCGTTATTTGTTAATCCCATATTATAAATGTAATTATTTAAGTGACTACTTGAAAAATTGCCCAAGCATAAATTGCGAATCTAGCAAAACGAAATAAACCAAAAAACACCACATTTTTAAAAGGGTATTTTATCATACCAGCAGCTAAACAAGCAATCGAAAAAGGTAATGGCAATAATGCACCTACCAAAATTAAAAATCCACCCCATTTACGAGTGTTTTTAAGATTAGCAGCCATTTTAACTTCTAAGTAATTTTTTACAGAATTTATTTTTAATGTCATTCTTCCTAAGAAATAACTAATTAAACCACCTGTGTATGAAAGTGTTGCTAAAAGAGTTAAATTTAAAATAGGATCTGCAGTTTTTTTAGACCACGCAATAAAAATTTCTGGCGGAATTAAACCCAATAAAGTTTCAGAAATAAAGAAAGTCACTAAAATACCAATTCTAGAAAACGTCTCTGTAATAGTTTGTAACCCTTCATTTATGTTATAAACATATTTGTTGAATAAAAATAAACCAATCACTACTAAAACTATGGGTAAAAAAGCTTTTTTCACACTTTCCCAAACAAACAAGTAAAAGCCAGTTCTACCATAATAATTATGGAGTCTTTTGCCTATAAATGCAGTATTTTTCTTTCTTTTCTTGCGCTTTTTATCCAATTGGGTTGCTGTTTTAAGAGTTTGCTAAAATAGGAACAAATTCTAAATAATTAGGACAAGATTTTTAGATTAACTGTTTTTTAAGAACTTAAATAAATAATAATTACCTATATTTGGTTTACCAATCTGGTTAACCAAATATGATTTTTATGAAAACTTTAAAAATATCATCCACAAAAATAACTCATAAGAGTACTTTTTGGTTTTGTTTATTTATGATGCTATCATTAAGTTTAAGTGCTCAAATCTATACAGATGCAGACGATTTAAAAAATGCTGTAAACGCAGCTACAAATGGTGGAACTTTTATTGTAAAAGACGGTACTTATAACGATTTTGAGGCTACTTTCGAAAAAATGGCAACCAAAGAAAATCCAATAATCATTAAAGCAGAAACTCTTGGTGGTGTTACTTTAACAGGAGAATCTCATTTTGTGTTAAAAAAATCTTCTTACATAACTATACAAGGTTTTATTATAGATGGTACAGGAGATAATACTTTAGTAAAATTAGAAGGTTGTAATAATATTAGAATTTCTAGAAACGTTTTTGAACTAAAAACAACTGAATCTATAAAATGGGTTTTTGTAGGTGGTGTTTATAATGATAATACAATTCCTTTTCAATTCCCAAGTCATCATAACAGAATAGATCATAATATTTTTCAAAATAAAACTACTCCTGGACATTATATTACTATAGATGGTACAAAAGATACAAATGATGTGTATTATCAATCTCAGTATGATGTTATAGATTATAATCATTTTAAAGACAATGGACCAAGAGCTTTAAATGAACAAGAATCTATAAGAATTGGCTGGAGTGAAATGTCTAAATCTAGTGGGTTTACAACTGTAGCGTTTAATTTGTTCGAAAATTGTGATGGAGACCCAGAAATTGTTTCTGTAAAATCTTCAGATAATGTAATAAAACATAACACATTTATTGGTAGTTATGGTACTTTGTCTTTACGTCATGGAAATAGAAATAGAGTAGAAGGTAATTATTTTTTTGGTAACAATAAACCAATTGCAACTTCTCCTGCAGGATCTACTTTATATAAAGGAGGAATTAGAATTTACGGAACTGATCATGTAATTATAAATAATTACATGCAAGGTTTAAATGGTACAAAATGGGATGCACCAATAACGCTAACTTTAGGTGATGCTATTGATGGAGAAAGCAGTAGCTTGTCTAAACACTTTAGAGCAGAAAGAGTAACTATTGCATATAATACTTTGGTAAATAATGCACATGGAATAGAAATAGGTTTCGATAATAGTGATAAATATGGCAAAGATTTAAAAGATATTATTATTGCAAATAACCTAGTTACAGGTTCCAAAAATGCAATGGTAGATATTGTTGATACCAATAATGATCAAGGAAATAATATTACTTGGTCTAACAATTTAATGTATCCCTCAGGAACTGCAACTTTATTAAAAGGTGCAACTTCTACTTCTTTTGTAGATGCAGAAGTTAAAAATGAGAATCCTAATATTATTTACAATACAACTGATAAGGTTTGGAGAACAACAGAAACTTCTCCTATGTATGCAAATTCGGTTACTTCAGAATCTATAAATAA
>JBGCFX010000156.1:0-3719 GCA_045110395.1 Polaribacter sp. | reverse complement strand
TTGTCCGCCAAAAACCGATCCGTTTTCTTCGATTTTTTTCTCAATATATTCAGAAGCCATTTCAATAACCTCTAAACTATTAATATAAGACTCGTAAGAAGTATCTCCCCATGTAAATAAACCATGACTACCTAAAACAATTCCTCTAATACCAGGGTTATCCGCTAGACATTTTTCTAGTTGTAATCCTAAATCGAAACCTGGTTTTTGCCAAGGTACCCATCCCATAGTGTCTCCCCAAATTTCTTTGGTAACTTTTTCACTATCTTCTGCTGCTGCAACCGCAATCAAAGCATCTGGATGCAAGTGATCTATATGTGCAAAAGGTAATAAACCATGTAAAGGTGTATCTATAGAAGGTGCTTTGCTATCTAAATCAAAAATACAGTGATTAAACAACCCAACCATTCTATCTTCATCTTCTAAACCACCATAAACATTTTTTAAATCACGAAGTCTACTCGTATACAAACCTGCAATACCTGCTCTGTTTAAAGTTCCAATATCTCCTCCAGAACCTTTTACCCACATTACTTCAACATCTTGATTTGTTAAAGGGTCTTTTTCAATTGTTTTACAGCTTGTGTTTCCACCACCATAGTTTGTAATTCTTAAATCGGCGCCTAAAATATTAGAACGGTATAAAAATAAAGCTACCTGATCATCAGCTAAAGCGTCAGCTTTTTTTTGATCCCAAAGGTAGTCTACGTGTTTAAATTTGTTAGTTAATACGGTCATAAAATTGTTCGTGTTTTTACAATGCTAAATTAGTTGATAAATATCATGTTTCTATCCTGCACTGTCCCGTGTTTTCTGTTATTATTAGATAAATTAAAACACTTATATTTACGATTTACTTTTTTTTACCAATAAAGTTAAAAAATATAATTTGTTTTAATTTAAGTAGATGAAAAATTTAATTAACATTGATGAAAATTCAAGAGTTCCTAAATACCAGCAAATCGTTGATTCTATTATTGAAAACATTTCAGAAGGCCATCTTACTATGGATGAAAAAATTCTTTCTATAAATAAATTTAGTGAAGAATTTTATCTATCTAGAGATACTGTAGAAAAAGCGTATAATATTTTAAAAAACAGAAATATTATAAGCTCTATAAGAGGTAAAGGGTATTATGTTACAAGAACAACACTTATTTCTAAAATAAATATTTTATTCCTAGTCAACAAGTTAAGTTCCTACAAATTAAAAGTATACAATTCTTTTATTGAAAATATTGGCGCAAATTCTCATACAGATTTACATATCTATCACTGTGATGAGTCTCTGTTCTTAAATATTTTAGATAAAAATAAATCAGCGTACAATTACTATGTTATTATGCCTCATTTTAAAACCGAAACACTAAAACATGAAAGTTTTTCAGATAATGTTTTAAAATTTTTAAAGAAAATACCAAAAGAAAAACTGATCATTTTAGATAATAATAAACATAATATTAATATTAGTAATATCGAAGTTTCTCAAGATTTTGAAAACGATATTTACAATGCTTTAAAGCAAGGAATTTCTAAAATTAAAAAGTACGACAAGTTAATATTAGTGTATCCAGAAAAATCGGTTTACCCATACCCTCGAAGAATTTTAAATGGGTTTAGAAAATTTTGTATAGAACATTCTTTAGAGTTTGAAATTTTAAATGAAGTTTATGAAGACATGATTTTAAAATACGGAGATTTATTTATTACTATTGAAGAAACTGATCTTGTTAATTTGGTAAAACAAATACGTGAAGACGAATATGTTTTAGGTAAAGAAATTGGGGTTATATCATACAATGACACACCTCTTAAAGAACTTTTAGGGATTACAGTAATTTCTACAAATTTTAAATTAATGGGGGAAACTGCGGCAAAAATGATCTTAAACAAACAAAAAGGGAAGGTTAAAAACGAATTTAATTTTATTGACAGGCAATCAATGTAACAACTTTAGCGCTGCTAACCAATTTTTACACGCTTTTGGCCAGTTGCTATGCGTTCCTATTTTACCTAAACCAAATCCATGTCCGCCATCTTTATAAAGATGCATTTCTGTTGGAATATTATTTTTCTTTAAGGCTACATAATAATTAATACTATTTTCTACGAGCACGCCTTTATCGTTAGTGGCATGAACTAAAAATGTAGGTGGTGTTTTTTCATTTATCTTTGTTTCGTTAGAATATTTACAAACCAAACCTTTGGATGGTTTTTTTTTTTTTTATTTTAATTTAAAGCCCTGAAGAGTAACCCCATCTTTCATAGATATTACAGGATAAATTAACATCGAAAAATCAGGTCGGGCACTTGTTGTATCTGACGGATAAACAATTTCATTATATTGAGTAGACAAGGTTGCTGCTAAATGACCTCCTGCAGAAAAACCTATAACACCAACTTTGTTAGGGTTTATATTCCATTCTTTAGCATTCCGTCTTACCATTCTCATAGCTTCTTGCGCATCTTGCAACGGACCAATGGTTTTATCTTTCATAATCAAATCACTTGGCAACCTATATTTTAGAACAAAAGCAGAAATACCAATAGAATTAAACCATTCCGCTATTTTATCGCCTTCTTTAATATGAGAAATCACACTATAACCACCACCAGGACAAATCACTACTGCAGTATTATCTGTTTTAGAATTGTTTGCTAAAAATAGTTTTAATGTTGGTTTTTTTACATCTCTAACCGCATTCACCACTCCTTTTTTATCTACTCTAAATGTTTCTTTATAAGCTTCATTTTCAACAGCATTGGGTACTGTTTCCCAAAGTGATACTTCTTTATTCTGTGAAAACACCGCTGTAAAACCACACGATAAGACTAGAGTTAACAGAATAATAAAATGTCGTCTTAACATCATCTCTAATTTTTATTTCAACCTATAAAGCTCCGCTCCTGCTAAAAGAAAACATCCTAAACCATAATCTTCAAAATCAGGTATTTTATCATAAGACAAAGGTTGCCCATCTTTAGGTTCTTTTCCGGTTGATTGTAAATAGCCTAAAAACCCATTTGTATGAAGCGCTTCTGTTACCATAGCGTCCCAAGCCTTCTCTATCACAGGTAAATATGTTTTTCTATCTAAAATATTATTATTGATTCCGTATGCCATTCCGTAAACAAAAAGTGCGGTTCCAGAAGTTTCCTTACCACCATAATGACTTGGATCATGTAAACTTACATTCCAAAACCCATCCTTTCTCTGGATCCGCACCAATGCTTCAGACATTGCAATTAAATCATCTACATATTGTTGTCTGTGCGGCGCATCTTCAGGTATAATTGTTAGCACTTTTGCTAAAGCAGCAATTACCCAACCATTTCCTCTGCTCCAATAAGAATCTTCACCATTTGGCTCTGTATAAGGCGGATCAAAATCGGCATCCCTCCACCAAAGTCCGTCTTCTGGATTGTACAAACCGTTATCTCCGTGTTGATCTCTACTGTACATATACATTTCGTACATTTTTTCGAAATAGCGATTGTCATTTTCTAACACGCCTAATTTTGCAAAAACAGGCATTCCCATTTGAATGGCATCAATCCAAGACCAATCGTCTAATTGTGGTGTATTCAACAACATATTGATACACGATTTGGTGTTTTTTAATTTTTTAGGATCTGGTTCTAAATTATATAAATCGATATAAGTTTGTGCAGCACAATAATCATCCGCATTTCTGTTGGCATTACCATCTCTAAAACCC
>JBGCFX010000155.1:0-7319 GCA_045110395.1 Polaribacter sp. | reverse complement strand
CCTAAAACAATTCCTCTAATACCAGGGTTATCCGCTAGACATTTTTTTTTTTTTTTTTCTAAATCGAAACCTGGTTTTTGTCTAGTTACCCATCCCATAGTGTCTCCCCAAATTTCTTTGGTAACTTTTTCACTATCTTCTGCTGCAGCTACTGCTATTAAAGCATCTGGATGTAAGTGATCTATATGTGCAAAAGGTAATAAACCATGTAAAGGCGTGTCTATTGATGGTGCTTTACTATCTAAATCATAAATACAATGATTAAATAAACCAACCATTCTATCTTCATCATGTAAGCCTTCATATACATTTTTTAAATCACGAAGTCTTCCTGTATACAACCCTGCAATTCCTTGACGAGTTAAAGTACCAATATCTCCACCAGAACCTTTTACCCACATTACTTCTACATCTTCATTTGTTAAAGGATCTTTTTCTATCGTTTTGCAACTGGTGTTTCCTCCACCATAATTTGTTATTCTTAAATCTGCTCCTAAAATATTTGATCTATATAAAAATAATTCAACTTGATTATCTCCTAATGATAAAGCTTTTTGCTCATCCCATAAATAATCTACATATTTAAAAGTTTTGGTCATTTCTTTCATGTTTATTTAAAATATTGTTGAATCAAAAATATACTTGAATCTAAACATTTGTATCCTGTACTATACCGTAAAAGTTAAAATAGTATTTTTTAAATTAATTATATTCTCTTAAAAAAAGACAGATGTTTAAAGATACCATAAAAAATTTCATCTTTTACTTATAAAACTTTAACATCAGGATAGCTAAGGACACTTTACTAACACTATTAATATAATTTGCAGCGTTTTTAGTCATTATAAATAATTAAGTTTCAATAAATTTTTACACATATTTTAATGCCTTATGGAAATATATAAAAATAGATACAGAAACAAGAATACCTAAATATCAGCAAATAGTAGATTCTATAATTTCTAATATTTCTAAAGGAAATCTTAAAATTGATCAAAAATTACCATCAATAAATAATTTAAGTGAAGTATTTTATCTCTCTAGAGATACTGTAGAAAAAGCATACAACATTTTAAAAAATCGAAATATTATAACTTCCATTCGTGGTAAAGGGTTTTACATTTCAAGAACAGAGTTAATATCTAAAAAAAATATTTTATTTTTGATTAATAAGTTGAGTTGGTATAAAATGGAGGTTTACCATTGTTTTCTAAATAGTATAGGACCAAACTCTCATATAGATTTACATATTTATCATTGTAACGAATCTTTATTTTTAAATTTATTAAATAAACATAAAAAAGCATATGATTATTATGCTATTATGCCTCATTTTAAAACTGAAGACAACCAGCATATCAATACTACTGTAGCTGTATCGCAAGCCATAAATAAGATACCTAAAAACAAACTTATTATAATGGATAATGATAAAGTACCCATTAAGGATAATATTATTACTGTATATGAAGATTACGAAAAAGATATTTATGATGCATTAAAAAAAGGAATTGAAAAAATTTCAAAATATAAAAAGATAATTCTTATTTATCCTAATAAAGCAGTTTATCCATATCCTAAAAGAATTAAAAATGGTTTTATGAAGTTTTGCGCAGAACATAATCTAGACTTTGATATTATTGACCAAATATATTCTGATATGGTTCTTTTAAAAGGAGATTTAATTATTACAATTGAGGAAGATGATTTGATTACTTTGATAGATCAGATACGAAATAAAGAATTTACGCTTGGAAAAGATATTGGAGTAATCTCTTATAATGATACTCCTCTTAAAGCACTTCTTGGTATTACAGTTATCTCCACAGATTTTAAAGTAATGGGAGAAACAACTTCTCGAATGATTTTAAATAATGAGAGTGGTAAATTCAAAGTCCCTTTCAGGTTTATAGATAGAAATTCGATTTAGTTAATCTCTTTTTTAAACAACTAAAAAAGACAAACCATTAAATATTGATATTGAGATGGTTACAATATTTATTTAAAATATACTCTATTTTTAAGAGTGTTTTATATTATTTTGGTATTTTGGTTGTCCAATTACATTTTTAAATTTTTTAAGTAATAAATTAACAACATATAATCTAATTTTTTAAAATAATATTTATGGAAACTATGAAGTTTATTAAAATTGATGAAAATTCTAGAATTCCTAAATACCAACAAATAATAGATTCTATTATTCATAACATTTCTATCGGAAATCTTAAAATTGATCAAAAAATTCCGTCTATTAATATGTTTAGTGAAGAGTTTTATTTGTCACGTGATACAGTAGAAAAGGCATATAGCATTTTAAAAGAGCGTAAAATTATAGTTTCTATTAGAGGTAAAGGTTTTTACATATCAAGAACCAAACTTATCTCTAAGGTAAACATCTTGTTTTTAGTTAATAAACTTAGTTCATATAAGCTTAGAACTTACAATCATTTTATAGATACTATTGGCGCCAATTCTCATACAGATTTGCACATTTATCATTGTGATGAATCTCTTTTTTTAAACTTAATAGAAAAAAACAAAGGCGCTTATGACTATTTTATTATTATGCCTCACTTTAAAACTGAAGATTTAAAACATATCAGTTTGCCAGAAAAGGTTGTAAAAGCCTTAAAATTAATTCCTAGTGAAAAACTCATCATTTTAGATAATGTAAAATCTATTGCAAATAAAAATTTGATACAGATTTATCAAGATTTTGAAAACGATATTTATAATGCTTTAAATGAAGGGTTAGAAAAAATAAAGAAATACAAAAAAATTATGTTAGCCTATCCTGAAAAGGCAGTTTATCCATATCCTAAAAGAATCCTTCACGGTTTTAGAAAGTTTTGTATTGAGCATAAATTAGATTTCGAAATTCTCGATAAGATTTATGATGATATGATTCTAAAAAATGGAGATTTATTTATTACAATTGAAGAATCTGATTTAGTGAATCTTGTAAAGCAAGTTAGAGAAGATGAATATAAACTGGGAAGTGAAATAGGAATTATTTCATATAATGACACTCCTTTAAAAAAACTTTTAGGAATTACAGTAATTTCTACAGACTTTAAAGTAATGGGAGAAACTGCAGCAAAAATGATACTAGACAAAACCAAAGGAATAGTAAAAGTTCCTTTTAATTTTATCGACAGAGAATCACTTTAATACACTTTCATTTGAATGCTAGATGGACTTTTTACTTTAATTTGATTTTCTAATTTTGTAAGTTTACCTGTTTTAATATCCCTTCTAAAAATGGTAATATTGTCTGTAAACTGATTTGCTACTAACAAGAAATTTCCATCTGGAGAAATTGCAAAATTTCTTGGATGATTTCCACCAGAATCAATATGCTCAACCAAATTTAATTTTCCGTTTTTTTTATTTATTAAAAACACAACAATACTATCTTCTTTTGGTCCTCGATTTGAAGCATATAAAAACTTACCATCAGAAGAAATATGAATATCTGCAGCTCTATAAATTTCTTGTTTTTGTTGATAGGTTTTATATTCTTCAATAAATTCTAAATCGCCTTTTTTGTATTTATAAGCATTTATTGTACCACTTAATTCATTAATTCCATAACCAAATTCACCATTTTGATGAAAGGTAAAATGCCTTGGACCACTGCCTAATTTTGTTTTTATTTCTTGTTGTTGTTTTAGTTTACCATTTAATTTATCAAACTTAAATTTTCTAATTTTATCAGCTCCTAAATCTTGCGCAAACAAATAGTTTCCTTCTGGTGAAAAATTTGATGAATGAATATGAGAAGCTTCTTGTCTTCCCTTAACAATACTGCTATCTCTAAATTTTAATACTTGATTAGCTTTTCTTAAACCTCCATTATTATTAATTTTAAAAAGACTTAAACTTCCATCAGAATAATTAGAATTTATAAGGTATTTTCCTGTTTTATCAATTTCTAAATGAGCAGGATTTACACCTCCACAATCTTGTATGTTTAATAAATTTATTTTAGCATTTCCTACATCAACTTTAAAAGCTGCCACTTTTCCATTATATTTCATTTGGCTATCTACAACCGAATACAAATACTTACCATTAGGTGATAGTTTTAAAAATGATGTATTTGTAATATTATCTAAAGTATATTTTAAAACACTTTCTCCTGTTTCAGTATTAAATTCATAAACGTAAATTCCTTTTCCAGGTTTTTTATCTGTAAAACTACCTACAAAAAGTAGTGTTTTATTTTCTTTTGGCATTGTTTTACATCCAAAGAAAAATAGAATACTAATTAAAAAAAATAAGTTATTTTTTATCATAAGATTTAAAAAAAGATTTAGATAAATCTGTAATGATTTCTTGATTTTTAAAAGTCAACTCTTCTCCTTCACCAATATAAATACTTTGTAAATTATTATTCTTATTTAAAGTGATCACTGCATAAGAGCCTTTAAAATAAATGTCATCACTTATAAAAATTTCATTTTTTGATTGCGTTATTATATATTGAATCAATTGTTTATCATCGATTTTACTGGTAATTTTTAGTCCTTTAAAAATTCCATTTTCTAAAAATTTTTCAACAGATTGAATTGTAGGTTTTTCTTTCTCATTATAAGGTTCATAAACCACCACAAAAGGATTTTGCCAAGCTTCACCCTTTTTACGAATTACTAAAGTTGGTGTTGACACCTTTTTGTAAGGTTCTGGAGCCTGAAAAGTATGAGGTGCTTTTACTTTGGTATATTCTCTATTTTGAAAACCTGGAATATGCAATTGCATAAATATTTTACCTGATTTTAATTTATTGGTTTTAAAAGTAGCTTTTACATCATTTTCATAAACTTCTGATGTTTTTACATTCTTAAAAAAATGCCAACCTGGATTTTTGTATTGCCTATTTCTTTTCCAAATTACATCTTTATTTGCCTTATATCTATTTGGCGTTTTTTTCAATTTTAAATCTTTAGTTTCAAAAACCAACTTATCACCTATATTATGATATAAATAATCGTGAAATTCATTAGCCAATTTAGATTTTGAGCGAAATACATCTACGTAATAACCAGTTGTTGGGGAAGTTCTAATTAAACCTAAAGTACGCTCTTGTGTTGCTTCTGTCTTGTTTCCACCTAAATCTTCAAAACTAGTTTGACTAAATGAATAATTTTCTGAAACTCCTTCTTCTCCAACTTTAGGTTCTACAGTAATTAATTGGACTGTTTTCATTCCTAAATTCGCCCATTTTCCTTCACCTTGAGATGCTCCATTTACAATAACAGTATTGTGAGCTGCAAAAATTCTAGAATAATTTTCATGAATATCTTTGGCATATTTTCCATTTCCATTATCAACACCTAAAACTTGTCCTTCTCCATACAATTCTATATTCATTCCTTCTGCATGACCATGCACCATTGCTGCACCTCCTACAAATGCCATTAAACCATCATTTGGATTTTTTGTTTTACTGATATTTCTTTGCATTACAATACCTGCATGATAAACTCTATCTGTTCTTGGTAGTTGAATCGCGACTGGTTTTTCATCAATTGTATTATGCCAAAAAACATCTTCTATGGTATTTCTTTGATACTCCCCTTTTTGCATTGCGTTTTTTAAAAGTGCTCCAATTTCTTGATTTACTTCACTTAAACCGTCCATTTTTGCAAGCGTATATGCATTATCAAAAGCTTTATAAGGAGCTCTTCCTTTTCGTTTTCCATCTCCCCATCTTACAATTTCGTTATTTGGATACACAAAATAATCTAACCTTGGTAAAGCAAACAAAATGTTCTGATATTTTTCTCCTAGTTTTAATGACGGATTGTATCTATTGATTACTAACATTAATTTTGTTAAAATGGATGTAGAATGATTTAAATACCCTGATGTCTCTGGCCAAATATTACCTTTGTTTTTAAAATTTTTATACATCACATTCAACGCATCTTGGTTGTTTGTATTTTCCGTTAAAAAGTAGGACAATAATTTTTCACGCTCATTTTCATCTTCCATAGCCAAAGCATTATAAACCAAACTTGGCGCTTCTAAAACAGAATGATTAGAGCCTGTATGCCCATAATTTATGGTAATATCTGCATAAGTTCTGAACACATTTTGAAGTTCATCAATAGGAAATGATACTTTTTTGTTTTGAATGATATCTAAAACTTTTCCTCCATTTTTAAGGTAAATAGCAACAAAATCGTAAACCAAAGGCACTTTGTAACCAATTACACGTACTTCTCTAAATCCATCATAAGGAAACAACCAACCTCCTCTGCCATGCCAATCTGAAAGCTTGGATTTCTGTACAGATTTTGTAAAAGTATATAAAATACTACTTGCTACATATGCATATTTTTCATCTTGAGTAATGTAATATAGATGCCCACAATTTAATGCAACTTGTAGGTATTTTATTAATAATTCTGCAGGTTTCCATTCTCTATCTGTTGCGTTATCTAAGTTTTTATGTTTTCCGTTTTCTATATGATCTGTTTTGTAAAAAGGTGGAAATTCATTTTCGCCTACTTCTCTCCAATTAAAAGGTAAACGTTTTATATATTTATTAGGATTTTTGTAAAACTGCTTTACCTCAGCATCTGTTTTGGTTTTTAATTCAGTATAAATTTCTTTTGCCCAATTTTTTGTTTTTATTTTCTGTAAAACTTGATTTCTTTCGGAGGCTTTTACTAAAATAAATGGACGTTCTATTTCTTGAGAAAATAGATTTAATGAATATAGAATTAAAGTTAACTGTAATAAGATTAATTTATTTTTCATAGTTGTTTTATTTCAGAAAATCTCTACCCCATTTTTGTCTTAACTCAATTCCTAGTTGTTTTACTTTTTCTTGATATGCTGGTTTTTCTGCTAAATTATCTAACTCTAAAGGATCTGTTTTATGGTCGAAAAGCATACGTTCATAGGCAATTCCATCATCTTTTGTCCATTCTGTGTAGAATAAATCGCCTTTAATAAGAGTTACTGCGTCTTTAAATTTACTAACTGCCCAATCTTTTTTTGGTGTTTCTCCGTTTATAATTGGAACAAAACTTTTTCCATCAACTGTACTTGGAATTTCTAAGCCAACCAATTCTGCCAAACTTGGGTACACATCAATATATTCTGTAATTGCATCAGTTTTTTGACCTTTTGTTTTTCCTGGAACTTTAATTATTAAAGGCGTTCTTAATGCAGTTTCAAAAGTAACGTGTTTGGACCATAATTTATGGTCTCCTAAATTCCAACCGTGATCTCCCCATAAAATTATGATTGTATCCTCTTCTAATTCTAAACGCTTTAATTCATCCAAAACCAAACCAATTTGA
>JBGCFX010000154.1:0-5949 GCA_045110395.1 Polaribacter sp. | reverse complement strand
TCATTCCTAAATTTACTTTACTTTTAACAACATCACTTGTCATTTTAAAATCATAGACAAATAAATCAGGATTTTCTTTTTTGTCCTTAAAGTATATTTCAGGTATGTTCTCTATTGACATCTCGATTTTTTTTCAGCTTGTAGGTAACGTTAACAAGAATATACATCGTTTTAATGATTTATATTCGTAGTTAGCGAAGTTATAAGAAAATGAGTTTAGATACAAACTAAACTATTTATTAAAAATTTTAATCAAGTATGTCATTCCTGCGAAGGTAGGAATCCAAACTAGCTTTATTATAGATTCCTGTTTTCACAGGAATGACAAAAAAATAGCGATTTGAATTTTAATTCAAATCGCTATTAAGTATAAATATTGTTGGTAAAACTTTATTTATTCACCGCTTTTAAAAGTTCTGTTGCAGCTAATTTTCCAAATTCATTTGCTGCTAAAGGGCTTGCTCCTGTAATTAATTTTCTATCTATATAAACTGTATCATCAGCTTCTTCATTAATTATAGTAACGCCTAAATCGTTTAATTTCTTTCCATAAATCCAAGGCATTGCACCAGGTGTATACCCAATCATTGGTCCTTGTGTATCTACAGCATCAGGAAATGCAGCAATTTTATATCCTTTGTAAATAAAATCCTCTTTATTTCCATCTAAATTTGCAGACAACAAAGCTGCAGGACCATGACAAATAGCAAGCATAAACAACTCATTATTATAAGACCAGTTTATTACTTTATTCAAATCTTTATTTTTTGGTAACCCAAGCATTGCTCCATGACCACCAGGAATAAAAACAGCTGTATAATCTGTACTATCCTTCATAGAGTTTTGAACAAAATCTGATAAACTTCTAGGTTTCTCAAACTTATTTTTATATTCAGAATAGATTGCTTTTATGTTTTCATCTTCTTCTGGCATTGCCCACATTTCTATAGCAACTGGTTTTCCTGTTGGCGTAAAAACATCCACCTGAAAACCTGCATTTTTTAAGTGTAGTATTGGCAACATCATTTCTACTGGATGATTTCCTGTTGAAAATTTTTTACCATTTGCCATTGTCATATTTCTTTCTTCTGTACAGATCATCAACACTTTTTTATTACCAGTGTGAGGATTTTCATATTTTGTGTTATCAAAATCTGTTGTAGAAGAAGTTGCTAGTTTTAATGCAATTGGAGAGGGAGTGTAAGATCCATCTTCAATTTGTGTTGGTTTTGCGGCTATATATATTGCTACAAAAGCAACAACTAAAAAAACTACGAGTCCTATTATTATTTTTTTCAACATAATTATTTATATAAAAGTTACTAATTCATCCATAGGTTTTCTAACTTTAACAAGCTTTGCCAACCAATCTTTATCTACATCTTTATAACCTAATGGCAATAATAATGTACTACGTAATCCTTTTTCGCGCAAGCCTAAAATTTTATCTAATGCAGCTGGATCAAAACCTTCCATTGGAGTACTATCTACATTTTCATAAGCTGCTTGTGCAATTGCTGCCATAAATGCAATATAAGTTTGTCTTGCAGCGTGTTCAAAATTTGTCTCTGCATCTTTTTGTGGATAAGAAGACAATAACATTTGACGATAATTTTCCCAACCTTCATTTTAAATCCTCTTACTTCATTGGTCAAATCGAACATATAATTGATACGGTCTTCTGTATAAGTATCCCAAGCAGCAAACACTAATAAATGAGAACAATCTGTTACAGGTGTTTGATTCCAAGCAATTTCTTTGATACTTGCTTTTACAGCATCGTTAGTAACTACAAAAACTTCAAAAGGTTGTAATCCACTTGATGTTGGTGCTAATCTAATTGCTTCTAAAATGTTGTCTATTTTTTCTTGAGGAACTACCTTACCATTCATAGCTTTAGTAGCATAACGTTCTTTTAATTTATCTAAAAAACTCATTGTCTTATTTTTAATTTGACAACAAAAGTATATGATAATTAAAATGCAGAAATGAACCTATGGTAATAAATTAAGATTTAACTCTTTCTTTTCGAATTCGACTTAAACTTTGTGGAGTTATTCCTAAAAAAGAAGCAATTTGATAGTTTGGGATTACTTTTTCAAAGACTTCATAATTATTGATAAACTGATTATATTTTTCTGCAGCAGTAAGTGCCAATAAATTTAATATTCTTTTTTGTAGAGCTGCAATTCTTTTTTCAAAATTTTTACGTTGAAAAACTTCAAAATCTGGAAATTTTTTATAAAATTCTTCCAGTTTATAATTACTGATAATTAAAACTTTAGAATGGGTTAAACTCTCAATGGAAACAATTGATTTTTCATTTGAATAAAGTGTCATATAATCGCTAATCCACCAATTTTTTACAGCAAATTGTATAGTATGCTCTTTTGCATTTTCTGTTTTATAAAATGAACGTAGACAACCACCTACAACAAAAATATGTTCTTTTTTCATAGAATCATTAGCAAGGATATGTTCTCCTTTTACTAAATTCTTTTCTACGATAATTTTTTTGAGTTCATTTTCTATTTCTGATGAAATTGAAATGTTTTTTTTAAAATAATCTAAAAGTTCATTCATTTTTTATAACAAAAAAAAGAAAAAAAAATCCTCTTAAAAAGAGCTTTTATAAAATTACTTGGTGGCATTTTCAATTGAATCTGTAAATCTTCAACTAAAGAAGTTTCTTCGTCTAAAAACTTCAATATTTTTTTAGGATGATTTTTTTGAAACATTTTTGCAAAAATATAAGCTCCAATATGATTCTTTTTAGAGAGAATATCTAACAATAATAAATCGTAAAACCAAAACTTATCAATTTTATGAAAGTTAGTTAATGGTTTATTTTGCTTTAGATGAGTAATGAGTTTTGCAGTTTTTTTAGTCGTATTTTTAAAAGTAAAACCTGTGCTTGCTTTGCTCCAACCTCCTGCTGTACCAATATGTATGATGTTGTTAGAATTATATTTCCAAAATTTGTAGCAAGTCATTGGTATAGAACCTTGCTCCTTCTCTACAATTTCATAATTGGTAATATTTCTATCAGATAAATACTTTTCAATTTCGTTTTTGTATTCTTCATAAGGCAACAAATCCTTTGAAAACAAAGTATATTCAAACAAAGCTTCGTTTTTTTTGTAAGGCAAAATATACATAAAACGAGTATTTTTTCTTTGTTCTACTGTAAAATCCATAAAAGTGGCAGCAGAATCATCAAAAATATTTTCTTTTGTTTTTATAAAAAAACCTACAAAATGTTGTTGTAAAACTGGGTATTTTGTTTGCTTCTTATATTCTTCAGAAAAAAGAATACTATTTAAAATTGTTTTGGTTTTATACGATTTATCAGCAGTAATTACTTCTGCTACATTTTCTAATTGCTGAATGCTAACAACGTTTGCTTCTTTAAAAGTAATATTTGATTTCGTTTCTAAATGATTCCAGATTTTCGAGTAAAAATCGCTACTTCGAATCATTTTATATTGATAAGGAGTAATATTTTCTTCAGCAGCATAAATATCACTTTTAAAAATAATATTTTCCCAAGATTTGGTTATAATTGAGTTCCATTCATCATTTTCAGTTTCCCAATAACACCAAGTTCTATCGTTTGTATTTTTCTTTTCTTTATCTAAAATTAAGATTGATTTATCGTCAAAGAAAGAGTCTTTAGACATTCTGTACGCAATCATTAAACCAGATGCACCTCCACCAACAATTATGTAATCGTAATCATTCATTTTATAAATATAGAATTCTTACGCATAATAATTACGAGAAAATATTGATTAATTTTTTATTGAAAAATTTTAAAGGTATTCTTTAAAGTACTTTATAGGAACAAACAACATTCCAAAACACTGGCTGTCTTCTTTTCCCATATTTTTATGATGGACTTTGTGCGCTTTACGCAATCCTTTTAAATACCAGTTATTTGTGCGTTTAAACCACTTAAAACGTTGATGAATTAAAACATCATGAATTAAAAAATACGCAAGTCCATAACAAAGAATTCCTAAACCAATGAAGAATAAATATGTGTGTGTTGTGTAGGTTCCGAATAAAAATAGCAACATACTTGGTATTGCAAAAACAATAAAAAAAGCATCGTTTTTCTCGAAAACATGTGGATAACCAGGTTCATGATGATCTTCATGCAAAAACCAGCCAAAACCATGCATTACATATTTGTGAGTTACCCAAGTAACACCTTCCATGATAACAAAAACGCTAAGCGTAATAAGTGCGTAAATCATTTATATTATATTCAATTTATATTTTACATAACTTCTTGCCAATAAATTTATTTTCATTGGGTCAGAAATTCTGATTCTAGTATCCATAATTTTTTCTGAAGGAACATTACTTAATTTTTTCAGTAATCTTCTGTAATATCTATAAGCCATATAAACTCCAAACTTTGCTTCAGGTGGCAAATTTAAGATTCCGTTTTTAAAAGCAAAATTAAAATCGGCTTCAATATCATCAATAATTACTTTTTTGGATGCTTTGTCTAATTTCCCTAAGTCGATATTTGGGAAATAAGAACGATTTAAAACCTCATAATCGTCTTTTAAATCTCTCAAAAAATTTACTTTTTGAAATGCAGAACCTAAACGCATTGCAGCGTCTTTTAATTGCTCATACATTTCATCATTTCCATTCACAAAAACTTTTAAACACATTAAACCAACCACATCTGCAGAACCATAAATGTATTCATCATACTCTTCTTTGGTTGCATATTCTGTCTTGTACAAATCTGCTTTCATACTTTTTAAGAAAGCTTGTACCATATGATCTGGTATTTTATATCTGTTTACAGTTTGTTGAAAAGAATTTAAAATCGGATTTAAACTAATTCCTTGTTCTTTAGCCATATAATAATCACGCTCAAAATGCGTCATTAATAGCTCTTTATCATAATCATGAAACGTATCTACAATCTCATCAGCAAAACGAACAAAGCCATAAATATTATAGATATCTGTTCTAATTTTTGGTGATAGCGTATTTACAGCCATAGAAAAAGAGGTACTGTATTTTTCAGTAACCAATTTACTACAAGCGTTAGAAACATTATCAAATAATTCTTTCATCTACTACCTACTGTTGTTTTATAATTAATTCTGATGCAATTTTTCCTGAAATTAATGCAGGAGGAACACCAGGACCAGGAACTGTTAATTGCCCTGTAAAATACAAATTATTTACTTTACTGCTCTTAATATTTGGTCTTAAAAATGCAGTTTGTAAAAGCGTATTTGCCATACCATAAGCATTGCCTTTGTAAGAATTGTATTCTTCTTTAAAATCTTTTACACAAAAAGATCTCTTAAATAAGACGTTTTCTCTTACTTTTTGGTTTGTTAATTTCTCAAACCTATCCATTATTTTATGAAAATACTCTTCTCTTAATTCTTCAGTATCTTCTATACCTGGTGCTAAAGGAATCAAGAAAAAACCTGCCTCTTTACCTTCAGGAGCAGATGTTTTGTCTGTCATAGAAGTAAAATTTGCATAAAATAAAGGTTCTGTTGGCCATTTAGGATTGTCGTAAATTTCTTTTGCGTGCGCATCAAAATCTGAATCGAAAAACAAAGTATGATGACTTGCATTTTTTATTTTTTTATCAAAACCAACATAAAATAATAAAGAAGATGGAGCAAAAATTTTCTTATCCCAATATTTTTCTGAATATTGTCTTAAGTTAGAATCTAATAGAGTTTCTGTATGATGATAATCTGCGCCACTCAATACTAGATTTGTATCAATTGTTTTTCCGTTTACAAGTAAACCTTTTACTTTTTTTTGATCATCAACTAAAATCTTTTCTACGTTTGCATTTACTTGAAAATGTACACCTAAACTAGTTGCTAAAGTAACCATTCCTTCAATAACTTTATACATTCCTCCTCTTGGATGCCAAGTGCCTAAACCAAAATC
>JBGCFX010000153.1:0-4928 GCA_045110395.1 Polaribacter sp. | reverse complement strand
GAAACCAATTAAATCTCCATTTGCATCTAAGTTACTTAATTGCCCTGAATTTATTGTTCCGTTAACATTTACGTTTTCAAAACGAACACTACCATCAAAATTTAATTTTTCAGAAATTGCTGCGTCTACACCTACATAAGGAGAATTTACATTGTGTACAGTATTGTATTTTCTTTGACAGCAGTTACCCCAAACTGGCTGACCAAAAGAGTATGCACCTCCTTGAGAAAATCCATCAAAAACACCTAATCTAGCTTTACCATTTCCTGCTACCTCAGTAATAGCAGAACTCCATTGCCATCCTATTTTGGTGTTTTGTGTTGCAGAGAACATACCAACTGTAACTCCAATATTATCATTAATTGCTTTTGTAACTTTTACATCACTAAAAAAGTTGCTTAAATCTTCTATAGTTACATCAAAATATCTAATATCTTGTGCTAATCCGTTAGCAGGATTAAATGGACTGCCATCTTGAAAAGTTAATGCACCAGTTGCACCAGAAGCATTTCTTACTAAAGTTTCTATATCTGATACTGTACCTACATTTGCTGTAAATGGTGCGTTCCATTGACCAGAATTATTAGAGTATCTAGCTTTTCCATTTACTTTCCAATCATCTCCTAAATCAAAAGAAAACTCTGCGCCAATTGAAGAACTTACTGGGTTATTTCCGCTTCTCATATCATTTTGTGTAGGGTTTCCATCATAAACACTATATGTGTTTTGCATATTTATAGAATGTGGAGTATCACTAGTGATATCAAAACCTGGTAAATTACCAAAAGTAGGATTAGAATTTGTACCTGTTAAACCTACTGGCATTGGCATATACATTACAGATCTATCATTTAAAAATTTAAAATATGTGCGTACATATCCATTTTTAAACTCTTTAGTAATGTTAGCTTTTATTTGGCCTCCTTTATTACCTTGGTAACCAATATTTCTTGGGCCTTCACCTACACGCATAAAACCACCAATATGGTAATATAATCCGTCGTTAATTGGTGTGCCATACTCGAAATCTAATCTGCTAGTTTGAAAATCTAAACCATAAGTAGCACCAATGGTACCACCTTCTGTTCTTCCGGTTTTGCTAATCATATTTATAATACCAGCAGGACCATTAGATGTTTGTGTAGAAGCTGAACCACCTCTAATTGCTTCAACTCTTCCTATATTAGAATCTATTCGTAAAAAGTTGTCTGCATTACCAAAAGAAGTATCTCCAAATAGCATTATTGGAAGACCATCTTCTTGCAATTGTAAATACCTAGAACCACCCGAAGAAACAGGAACCCCACGTACGTTAAAGTTTGCATTACCTTCTCCACCAGAAGATTCTGCACGAATACCTGGTATACTTCTAAAAAGTTCACCAGCAGACCTAGGTGATGCTTGTTCTATTTGTTTAATACCTACAGTAGAAATTGAAACACTAGATTCTATTTTAGATTTAGGATTTACAACCCCTGTTATAATAATTTCATCTAAAGATTGTGCGTTTTCTTTAATAGTAATGTCTAATTTTAAATTACTAGTAACTGTAATTTCTTTTGTAAAATTATCAAAACCAATGTAAGAAGCAATAATTATGTAAGTTCCGTTTTTAATGTTTTTAATCTCATAATTTCCATCAAAATCTGAGTTTGCTCCTAAAGTTGTTCCTTTAAGCATAATATTGACTCCAGGAATTAGTTCTCCATTCTGGTCTTTTACCGAACCAGAAATTGTTGACTGTGCAACAAACGCTGTTGTTGATAGTAAAAGAGCTATCAAAACTGCAAATCTAAAGTGTATTTGTTTTTTCATTTTAAATGTGAATTTAATAAAAAGTTAATTATTTTGTTGTCAAATGTATTTTTATGATTAAAATTTTTATTAAAAAAACAAATCGAAAACGTTTTAGATTTACCGAAAACGTTTTCGATTTATTTTTTTTGTTATATTTAGTGTTTTATAAATAGATAAAAATCAAACACATAAGACTTGGTAACACTAAAGCAAATTGCAGAAGAATTAGGTATTTCTATAACTACGGTTTCTAAAGCCTTAAAAGAGTACCCAGATGTTAGTAAAAAAACAAGAAAGTTAGTTAGAGAAACTGCTTCGATGTTAAATTATAAACCCAATTCTTTTGCTGTAAATTTAAGAACAAAAGAATCTAAAACCATAGGTTTAATAATCCCAGAAATTGTGCATCATTTTTTTTCTAGTGTAATTAAAGGAATTATTTCTCAGGCAGAAAAAAAAGGATATTTAGTAATTACATTACAATCTAACGAATCTTATGAGCTAGAAAAACAACAAATAGACTTATTGTTAAGTAAAAGAGTAGATGGTATTCTAATCTCTTTAGCAAACGGAACAGGAGATTTTAAACATTTAACCCAGATTATAGATGAAGAAATACCTTTAGTTATGTTTGATAAAATTGCCAAAGTAGTAAAATGTTCTAAAGTTATTATAGATGATAGAAAAGCCGCTTATAAAGCTACGCAACATTTAATAAATATTGGTTGTAAACGAATTGCACATTTTAGAGGCCCTTTATTACCACAAAACTCAATAGATCGTTTTCTAGGATATAAACAAGCTTTAACAGATAATGATTTGTCTTACGACGCCTCTTTAGTTTACTTATTAAATGATATGAGTTTTGAAGAAGGGAAAATTTATGCGAAGCAACTATTAAAAGATCATAAAGATGTAGATGGTATTTTTATAAATACAGATTTGGTAGCTATAGGTGCTATTTCAGAATTTAACAAACAAGGTGTAAAAGTGCCAGAACAGATAAATGTAATTGGTTTTAGTAATTGGTTTATGGCCTCTGTAATTTCTCCTTCTTTAACAACAATTAATCAACCTGGTTTCCAAATGGGAAAAAAGTCATTTAAATTACTTTATAAAGAAATAAAAAATAAGAAAAAAAAGAAAATTATCAGTTATAAAGATGTTGTTTTAAACACAGATTTAATAGTCAGAGAATCGACTAAAAACTAAACTTCTCTCCTATAGAGGTTTTTTATTTAAGATTTTTTCAAATACAACCTTTGGTGCAATTCTTGCGTCTTAAAAATTAAGAAACTATTATAGCTTGTTTAACAAAATTTAAAGATTTGTGCGTAACATAAAACCTATGTTTGCGTCTACCAATAAACCCAACTTATGAAAAAAATTACTATTCTATTCCTTCTTTTTGCATCTACAATAACTATTGCACAAGTAAAAGGGAAAATTACAGACAAAAAAGGAGAACCACTTTCTTTTGTAAGTATTTATTTAGATAAAACTGTTACAGGTACTACTTCTAACGATAATGGAGATTATGTTTTAAACCTAAAAAAGAGCGGAAAATACACGATTATTTTTCAGTTTTTAGGCTATAAAACCTTAAAAAAAGAAGTAAATATTACAACTTTCCCTTTTACATTAGATGCAGTTTTAGAGGAAGAAAATGTACAGTTGAATGAAATTACCATATCAACCAAAGAAAACCCTGCTATTAGAATTATTAGAAATGTAATTGCCAATAAAGATAAGAATACAGATAAGTTTGCCAATTATACTGCTAAATTTTATTCTAGAGGTTTAACAAAAATTAAAGATGCACCAGAAAGTTTTATGGGACAAACTATAGGAGATTTTGGAGGTGGTTTAGATTCTACTAGAACAGGAATAATTTATCTATCTGAAACTTTTTCTAATATTTCTTTTCAAAAAAAACCAAAAAACTTTAAAGAAATAATTTCTGCCTCTAAAGTTTCTGGTCGAGATAATGGTGTTAGTTTTAACAGGGCAGAAGAATCTAATATCGATTTATATGAAAACAATATCGAGGTTTTTAACAATTTAGTTTCACCAATATCTAACAATGCTTTTAGTTATTACGATTATAAGTTAGTGGGGACTTTTTATGATAAGAATCAGAAACTTATTAATAAAATAAAATTATTACCAAAACGTAAAAATGATCGTATTTTTAATGGTTTCATCTACATTGTAGAAGATGTTTGGGCTATTTATGGTTCAGATTTAACAACTTCAGGAGCGCAAGTAAATTTACCTTTTGTAAATTCTTTAGGTTTAAAACAGAGTTATAATTACATAGAAGGTATTGATGCTTGGGTTTTAGTGACGCAAACTTTAGATTTCGATATCAATTTTTTAGGATTTAAACCTGAAGGAAAATTTTCTTACGTATATTCAGATTATAATTTTAATCCACAATTTGCAGAAGGCACTTTTACAAACGAAGTATTAACTTTTGAGGAAAATGCAACCAAAAAAGACAGTGTTTTTTGGAACAAATTAAGACCAGTTCCTTTAACAAAAGAAGAAACAGCAGATTATTCTTTAAAAGACAGTATTAAAGTAATTAGAAAATCTAAAAAATATTTAGATTCTGTAAACAAAAAGCAAAATAAACTCAGCTTATTATCACCAATTATGGGTTATACCTATCGTAATTCTTACGAAAAATGGTCTGCCTCTTACAATGGTTTGTTAGACGATTTCGGTTTTAATACAGTTCAAGGTTTTAATACATCTGTAGGTGTTAGTTTTTTTAAAAGACAAAATGATAAAGGAAAATGGTGGAGTGCAGGTATAAGCGCTAATTATGGTTTTTCTGATAAACGCATAAGACCAACTGCTTATTTCTCTAAAAAATGGAACAATATTTCTAGACCAAGAATGTATGTTATTGGAGGAATTGCAACTGCTCAATTTAATGGAAGACAACCTATTTCTAAAATGGATAATTTAGCGTATTCCTTATTTTCTAGAGAAAATTATTTGAAAATTTATGAAAAAGAATTTGCAAGAATTGGCTATTCTGAAGAAATAAAAAACGGAATTTATTTTTCCACATCTTTAGAATATGCAAACAGAAAGCCATTGTTTAATACCACTAATTATTC
>JBGCFX010000152.1:0-3070 GCA_045110395.1 Polaribacter sp. | reverse complement strand
CTAATTACTGCTTTTTCAAAAAAATGTTCTGGATTTTCTGCAAAGAATAAAGTAGCACCATTTTTAAGAAAACCTTCTTTGGTTACTAATTTTAAATTATTGAATACTTGTTCGTTTGAAACTGTAGTGCCTAAACCTGCTAATTCTCTAAATTGATTGATGTTGGTATTAGGAATATCTTTAGTAATATCAATTGTCTTACAAGGTGCTTCGTCGTAATAAATCTTATCAGCTTGCTGAAAGAAATCTCTCATTTCTTCTACCGTAGTTAATTTTTGAGAATTAGGACCTTGACGCACATAAATAGCACCAGAAAGAACATAAGGTTTATTTATACCTGAAGGAACTTCAATTATTACAGTTTCTTTTTTATCAATAGTTGTTGTGTAAATATTGCAATGTAATGTTGGTGTAATTTCATTTATTGAATTCTGCAAAGCAGAACGTTTTGCATTGTTAAAATTAACTCCTTGAATATTATTTGCATCATCAACACCCAAAATAAGAGTACCACCAGAAGCATTTGCAAAAGCACAAATTTCTTCTGTAACTTCTTTTATTTTATTAGGAATTCTTACTTTAAATTCAAGATTGAATCCTTCTCCAGAATTTATAAGTGATTTTATTTCGTTGATACTTAACATAAATTATTGGGTAGTTACTATTCACAAATCTATTAAAATTGTTTGGTTTTTAGGCTTTACATTACACTTTTAACGGTGCTGAGAAGGTGTTATCTTTATTTTCTTTTATCAACACTTTCTTTATCAAAAGCTATCAAATTAAATAATTGACGCATTCTACTCCTTACTCTATTGCCATATCTTTCTTCTAATTCTTGTGCATTTAAGTTAGTTGTAGCGTGTGTTTTAGTATCTTTTTTTAGGGATAAATCGTAACGTGATAAAAGGATTTCACCCATTACATTACAATCTTGACCAAAATGCCTGCCAGTTGTTTCTACACCTAAGTCATCAAAACAATAAAAACCATTATTACCATAATCTTCAATAATTTTGAACCCGCTTTTATTGAAATTAAATGTAATATTTCTTGCAGGTACAACTATATGCTTAATTTGATGCGGTACAATGTGTGGTAATAATTTCATTAAACTTGTTTTACCACAACCTACTGGACCAGATAATAAAATTCCTTTATTGGGATCTATATTTAATTTTTTGCAAGCATCAAAATCACGAATAAAATAAATGCATAACTTGTATAAAATTGCTTCATCTTCTGAATATATTTTGAAATTTTTGTCAAATAATAATTTCCCTTTTGCTTCTAAATAGATTAGCATTTTTGGAAAATCGTATATTATTTGATTTCCTTTTAGTTCGCCTAATTGGTATTGGACGCTGCCTTCTTGAATGATATGGGGTGATTCTATTTTCATATTCTTACTGTATTCCTGACTATGTAGTATTGATGTTTTTTTATTCTAATACTTTTTCTTGATTTTATATTGTTCATTTTGTCTTGAAACAAAACGAACCAAAAATTCAATACTTGGATTTTCGACGGTCAATTACGTTTTTAATGCCTAAAATAAAAGAACTCACTTCGTTCAAACAGCTTTTATTTTTAAAGTCATTTTCTAACTATTGACACTTTTCTACAAATCCTATGTCGATTGGAAACTCTGACTATCTAAATTATATTTTATTTTTTATGATGATATTGCCACATCGAAAACTTCTCTTAATGATATTTAGAGCGGTTCATTGTAGTTTTTATTTTTACTTGTCTTTAAGTTGTCTTGATTTTGGCTAACTGGACTTTGGTTTTCTTTGTTTTTTATTTCTTCAGCTTTTATCATCCAATTTTTTGCTGTTGCTTGCCAATTGACAATTTTTGTTTTACCTCCAACTTTCCAACCAATACCTTGGTAATGGTTGTAAAATTTTTGTGCTTCTATTTTTGGCCAGTTTTCTTTTTTAAAAAAATCGATTACTTCTTTTTCGTTTTTAGGCTGGTCAAGTTTATTAATGTTTTTATTGTTTCTACTAGTTTGTATATGTTTATTAATAGATACCAGTGCTTGTCCAGTACTTGTCTCTATTTTGGTATTGTTGTGTACTTCTGCTTGTCCAGAACTTGTCTCGAATTTGAACATCTTAATTTTACTGCCTTTGTATGGATTGTGTGAAGGATAGTAAGTGATATATTTCCAATGACTTAAATCTTTAATGCACTTATGGTATGTTGATTTTGAGCCAATTTTAGAAAAACGCATTACTTCTTCACGATTGATATAGAATTCTTCAAGGAATCGATTGTTGTTCCATATTTGAAATAGAGCAATGTATAAACTTATGTGTGTTGGGTTTAAACGATTATCTTTTGAGAATTGAATGAAAACTCCTTTGAGATGTTTTATGAAATTTACGTTTTGCATAATTTATATCAATACTTTTTTGCTTGATCAAAAAGTATTCAAAAAATCAAGACTCACTTTCATTTTTATTGAATTCTACTTTTTATTACACTTACGAATCCAGACCGTAAACTCTTTGGATTCTCCCGTTCCATAAAAATTGAATTTCTACTAAAAATAAAATAGGTCGGATTTAGATTCTTACTTTGAATTGTATTTCGTCGTTTATAATGAGATATTGAAACAACCTTTTGACTCAGCTCAAGGTGACTTCTTCAATGTGACGCAAGCGTCAAAACTTATTATGAACACGATTATCTTCTAAAACTTTTACAATTTCTTCATAATCGTAATAAATAACACCACCAACTTTAGTATAAGGTAGTGTACCATTGATTCTTAAATTTTGTAAAGTTCCTGGAGAAATACTTAATAAATCTCTAACTTCTGGAGATTTTAACCATTTTTTTGGAGCAAAACCAGATTGATGATTTATCATTGCTTTGATGTCTTCTAATAACTCTTCTTTGAATTCTCGTAAATCTTCTGTAGTAATAATTGATGTTGGCATTTGTAAACGATTTTTAAAAGAAGAAGCTACTGAATGTCCCCCAACATTATTAGTAACTTCTTCTTATTGATTTGACTTTCGTTGGCAAACTTCAGAAGAATTTTTGGATTGATTTC
>JBGCFX010000151.1:0-16987 GCA_045110395.1 Polaribacter sp. | reverse complement strand
ATTTTTGGAGGTATTGTACGTTGTGACAGAGTTGCACAAGGTGTTGTAGATGCATACCAAAGTATGGGCGATAAAATTACTGTGCCAATTATCTGTAGATTACAAGGAACAAACGCTAAAGAAGCAAAACAATTGATAGACAATTCTGGAATGGAAATTATTTCTGCTACAGAATTTCAAGAAGCTGCTGATAAAGTTGCTGAAGTTTTAAATAGCTAATAATTCTTTTAAATTATATTATAAACCTTGCAAATTGAATTTGGTTCAGTTTTTGCAGGGTTTTTTTGTATATTATAGTCAAATTTTAAAGAATGAATAAAATATTTTTCTTTTTTCTGTTGCTGTCTTTAACAGTCTTTTCAAATACAGAAGTTGTTTCTGCACAATTTGATGTAGTTTCATTCACACAGGATAAAACTATTTTGATAAAGAAAATTAAAGCTAAGATTAATGCGTTACAAAATAAGCGAAAAAGATTGATTGCTTTAAAAAAATGGTCTAATAAACAAGATACTATCTATTTAGAAAAAATGAATAACTATACTTTAAGTTTAGAAAAATTAGGAGAAAAATCTGCAAAAAAATATACAAACGAACAATTGATTAGAAAACTACAAAAAGAGTTAAAGTACATTAATAATGCTCGTGTAAATAAAAATGCTAAAGATTCTTGGACCATAAAAGATGATTCTATTTATGAGAAAAAAGCAGGGAAACTAATTGATAGTATTATTAAATTAAGGATGAAGAAGAGTTAGGGTTTTGGATACAGTTTCGCTAACGTTAACACGAATATGCAACGTTTTAATGTTTTATATTCGTAGTTAGCGAAGTTATATTTTTTTAAGGAGAAAGTAAAGGGTGAAAACACCTGTTTTTTAAATACTCTCTTTTAAAACCGCAATTTCATCACGTAATTTTGCAGCTACAATAAAATCTAAACCTTTGGCTGCTGCTTCCATTTGTTTGCGTTTTTTACGAATTCTATCTTCTATTTCTTCTTTTGGTAAATATTGTAAACCTTGTTCTGCTGCTACTTGTTTGGCATTGTCATAATGATAACTTGACACTGCAGATTTTGTTAAGGTATCTTCTATTTTCTTATTAATTTGGGTAGGAGTAATGTTGTGTTTGGTATTGTAAGCGATTTGTTTTTCTCTACGTCTGTCAGTTTCATCCAACGTTTTTTGCATGCTGTTGGTTATTTTATCAGCATACATAATTGCCAAACCATTTACGTTTCTGGCTGCTCTACCAACTGTTTGTGTTAAAGAACGATGAGAACGTAAAAAACCTTCTTTATCTGCATCTAAAATAGCGACTAAAGAAACTTCTGGTAAATCTAAACCTTCACGTAAAAGGTTTACTCCAATTAAAACATCAAACAAACCTTTACGTAAATCTTGCATAATTTCTACACGTTCTAAAGTATCTACATCAGAATGAATATATCTACATCTAATATCTACTCTTGTTAGATATTTTGTGAGTTCTTCTGCCATTCTTTTGGTTAAAGTGGTGACTAAAGTTCGCTCGTCTTTTTCTACTCGTGTATGAATTTCTTCAATTAAATCATCTATTTGATTAATACTGGGTCTAATTTCTATTGGTGGATCTAATAAACCAGTGGGTCTTATAATTTGCTCTACAAAAACACCTTCTGTTTTTTGCAATTCGTAATCTGCAGGAGTTGCAGAAACAAAAATAGTTTGATTTTGAATTGCCTCAAACTCTTCAAACTTTAAAGGACGATTGTCCATTGCAGCTGGCAATCTAAAACCATATTCTACCAAGTTTTCTTTTCTACTTCTATCTCCACCATACATTGCATGTGTTTGTGGCACAGTTACATGGCTTTCATCAATAACCATTAAATAATCGTCAGGAAAATAGTCTAGCAAACAGAAAGGTCTTGTGCCAGGTTCTCTGCCATCTAAATAACGTGAGTAGTTTTCTATGCCAGAACAATAGCCTAATTCTCGAATCATTTCTAAGTCGAATTCTGTTCTTTCTAGCAATCTTTTGGCTTCTAAATGTTTGCCAATTTCTTTAAAATAATCGACTTGTTTTACCATATCTTCTTGAATTTGATGAATGGCATTTTGTAAAATATCTGGAGAAGTCACAAATAAATTTGCTGGGTAAATAGTCAATTCTTCGAATTTTTCTAAAACAGTATTGCTTTCTAAATCGAAAGATTCTATTTCTTCAATTTCATCACCAAAAAAATGAATTCTATAGCCATTATCTCCATAAGATGGATAAATGGTTACAACATCACCTTTTACTTTAAAAGTTCCGCTTTTAATTTCGTGTTCGGTTCTAGAATACAAACTTTGTACCAATTGATGTAAAAACTTGGTTCTAGATATTTGTTGATCTACTTCAATCGGAATTACATTTTTCTTGAATTCTGTAGGATTTCCAATTCCATATAAACAAGAAACAGAAGCAACTACTAAAACGTCCCTTCTGCCAGAAAGTAGGGAAGAAGTGGTGCTTAAACGCAAACGTTCTATATCTTCATTAATAGATAAATCTTTCTCTATAAATGTGCCTGTAACAGGAATGTATGCTTCTGGTTGATAATAATCGTAATATGAAACAAAATATTCTATTGCATTTTCTGGAAAAAACTGTTTAAACTCAGAGTATAATTGTGCTGCCAATGTTTTATTATGAGCTAAAACCAAGGTTGGTTTTTTTACTTGCTCTACAACATTTGCTACTGTAAAAGTTTTACCTGAACCAGTTACACCCAACAAGGTTTGGTATTTTTCTTCGGATAAAATCCCTTTAGCAAGTTCTTTAATGGCTTGTGGTTGATCTCCTGTAGGAGAAAACTCTGAGACTAATTTGAATTCCATCTTGTAAAAATACGGAATGTTGTAATATTTTAAGAAATAAATTGTTAGTTTCTAATCAAACTAAAATAACCAGTTTCTTTAATGAGATTATCATTAATATCTAAAATTTCTGCAGTAAACCAATAATTATTGGCTTGTTGTGGTTTTCCTTTAAAAGCGCCATCCCAACCTTTAGAACTGAAAGAATTAATAGCACCAATAACTCTACCAAATCTATTAAAAATCTTAATATTAATAGATTTATACAAAGCACTATCTAATCCGTTTATATTCCAATAATCATTGTCATCATCACCATTTGGTGTAAAATATTTTCTAAACCCAAGAACAGAGGCGTTTGTTTGTATAGGAATTTCACAATTATTTATATCGCGAACGTAAATTGTTCTTAATCCTGGAGATACGTTTGTAAAAGTGTAAGAGGTTCCATTGCCACTAAAGTTGATGTTATCTAAAGAAAATTCATACGTACTATTTCCGTTGATAGAAACTTCTACAATATTATTCTCTTCGTCTTCAGTATTTACTAATATTGTACCAAAAGTGGGAGCCTCTGGGTTAATTACTGTAAAATCTTTTTTAAACGAACATTCGATTCCATTTTCAATTTTATAAACTGTTAAAGAAAAGTTTCCTATTTCTGTTAGTGTAAAATTTTGATTGGTACTTATGGTTGTATTCGTACTATTTTTCCATTCAAAACGATTGTTACTTGCATCTGCATTTAAAGTAATAGAGGTATGCACACTTGGGTTGTAACAAATAGTATAAGTATCTAAAATAGTGGTTATTTCTGGTTGATTATTTACTGTGGCATCAAAAGATTCAATCCCACCACAACCTAAAGCAGTATCTGCTCTTACATATATTTTTGTTGATGAAGATTCAAAAGAATCTGGCAATTCTTCTCTTTTGGTTTGTGCGTTGTTAAAGCTATTGTAAAAGCTGATTGTAATAGTATTATCTAACCCAAATTCAGATTTTATTTGTGCTCTTTTATCAGCTAAATTAAAAATACCTTCAGATTTGTTTGTAGCAGAATTTATAATACCACAAGAAAACATTTCTTTAATAGCACCAATACCAACTGTTGCTAATTCTATGGTAAATGGTACAATATCTAAGCATCCGTTTTTGTTGATTACTCTTGTATACAATGTTTGAACATTGCTTTTGTTTTTATAATTATCAAAATCGCTAATAGCAGGAAAACCTATTTTGGCAATGTTTTCATTCTCAAAGTAGAAAAAAAGATAATCTTCTGGTTTAGAAACAATTTTTGCTTCAATTTCAGTTAAATTAAAACGATTATCTCCTGTACCAGAATCGCACTGAATAATTTTTTCATTCGCTTTTAAAATAGGTAGAGGGAAAATTTCTATTTCCTGTTCTACATCTAAAGGGAAATTATTTAATGTAATTGTTGCTTTTACCAAATACTTACCAGGAGCTGTAAATTGATGTGTTGGACTTACTTGGTTTGATGTATTTCCATCACCAAAATCCCAAACTGCACTTTGAATTGTGGTGTAAGAATCTATTGTAAAAAGTTCGTCTGTATTTACACAACCAGTTTCATTTAAAATTCGAGTTCTAAAATACGATTGTACAAAATTTGGGAGTCCTAATCTTGTGGCTCCACCTGGAATATTAATACTTCTTTCTTGAAAATTAATTTCTCTTTCACTATTTAATTTTGGGTTGTTAATTACACTTAAAAAAGGTTCGCTATCATTAAATTCTTCACCAGAATTAACTGCGCCATAAATTTTACCATTTTTTGCCAATTGTAGTGCACCAACTTTACTTTCATTTCTAAAGGATACAATCGTGAACAATTGAGAGGTGGTGTTGTTTTGAAACACTCTAGACATATCAAATTGATATAATCTAATATCTACTTGGTCATCTTTTTTACTTGTAAAATAGAGTTTGTTTGAGTCGATACTAAATTCAACTCCATATGGTCTTACAATGTCACCTACACCTGTTGCAAAACCTAAACGTCTTGGTTGATTTATAACTCCGTTTTCGTTATCAAATTTAAAAACCCAACCACCAGAAGTGTTAGATGCCATTGATAAAAACTCTCCATTAGGAGAAAATTTCATATATCCTTTTCTATCAAAAATAAATTTTTGTCCAAAATCTGATTTTTTTGGAGTTTGCACTCCAGAATCATTTACTAAAATGGTATAAAAATCATCGAAAAATATATCATTATCATCGCTTTTATGAGTCGCCAACCAGATGTCTTTTCCGTTTTTATGATGTACAGCTGTTATTTTTTCGCTTACATTTTGTAAAATAAGAATGTTTCTTTCTGTGATTTCACCTCGATTGCTATTCGCAGACATATCTAAAGTTGAATAATAAAGGCCAGGTATAAAATTTGCACTTTTTTTTGAGTTACTATTTTTACCAATGGCTGGGCCACCACCATCGTCTATTACTTCACTTTTAATGGTGAAAATATAAAATATAGAAGAGGAGTTTGGCTTGGGAATAATAATTACGTTTTGAGAGGTAACAAAGTCACTTTCTAATCCTTTACCAGAAATTTTTATATGAGAACTGTTGTAAACACTAACTCCATCTGTATAAAAAAGTAAGTTTCCGTTTTTATCTGAGATAGAACTAGTTCCTCTTGCTGCCAAGATTTTACTATCATTAATAACAGTTGGTTCTTTATTTAAAAAATTGATGGAAGTATTATTACCAAAATACCAGTTTTCTGTTTCTCTTTGAGAAAAACTATTATTTACAAATAGAAAAAGTAAAATTAGAAAAGCAGTAATTTTCTTCATTTTTTTATTTTCTTAAAAGAGAAAAATGACCTTTTTTTGTTCTCACTTTATCATTAATATCTATAAGTGTTGCATTGTACCAATAATTGTTTTCTGGCATTTCTTTTCCGTTAAAAAGTCCATTCCAGCCATTTTCGGTTTTTAAATCAATATTTTTTAAGAAACGACCATACCTATCAAAAATTTGTAAAGTTGCCACTTTATAAAAGGCGTTGTCTATGCCTTCAATTTTCCAAGTATCTAAAATATTATCTCCATTTGGTGTAAAAAAACGTTGGAAATATACAAAAGATACTTCACTAGATTTAGTAATACCACAACCATCTATATCATTTATATAAATAGTATTTAACCCAGGGCTAACATTGGTAAAAGTAAAGCTTAAATTTTCTGTTCCTTTGTTAAAATTACTTGATGTTTGATCATTAATAGCATATTCATAATTTCCTTTTCCTGAAACTTTTATGGTAATTGTATTATTGTCTAAATTATCTTGGTTATCAACAAAATCTATAGATTCTATTAGAGCTGCATTAGATTCATCTACTGTAAAAGTATTATACCCTACACAAGAAAAATCGTCTGTTGTATTTGTTACATTGTTAGCGTACATTCTATAAGCTTCTACTTTGTAAATTCCTTGTTGGTTTGCTTTGTGAATAGCGCCATTTGCACCATTTATAAGTTGGTTATTAAAATACCAAAGATAAGTGTCTCCTGCATTACCTGTTGAAGCATCTAAATCTACAGTAAATGGTTGTGGATTTGTTACAGGGTTATTTACACATAAGGTAATTGTGTTTGTATTGCCTTTAGGAATTGGTAATTCCTGCACAAAAACTTTAAATTGCCCAATACTTGTACAGGCTTCAGTGTTTTTTAAAGATACTTTTATAAAAACATCTGCGTTGTCTGTAAATAAATCATCATTGTAAGGTGCTACAATTTCGTTATTAACTAATCTTGCATCACTTCTTGTTCTATAATATCTAAAATTATGAGTACTTAAAGAAAGTGCTCCTCCAGAATCTGAGATAATTTGGTTTGTCTTTACATCAAAATCGAAAAAAGCATTGCCACTTCCTAAGCTATTAACACTTGAAGAATTAGTAGCGTTTGTATCTAATTCACAGGTATACATTTCTGTATAATTGTCTATACCTGATGGGTTAACATTTAATTCTATAGTTACAGTTTTAAAACACAAACTTCCTTGAAATTGTATTTTAGCAACAACTTTATGCGTTCCTGTTCTTGTAGAAACACTATTTCTATAATCTGCTTTTGTTAAAGGAGTCGAAAATGAAGTGTCACTTTCTTCAAAGAAATCTATATTAACAGGATCTGTACCTGCATAAATTTCAGACTCTTTACTTTCTAAATTAAAATTGGTAACATAATCATTTGGGTTTGTGTCAAAATCACATTGTTCAAAAATAGGAATTGAACTAACTACTGGTTTGGGTATGAAATTAATTTCTACAGAACTATTGTATTTTTTTGTTCTACCACAGGTGTCTTCTATAGTCATTTCTAAATTATAAACACCAGATCCAAAATTGGTGTTGTCTATAGCAAAAGCTCTAGTAGTAATATTTACAGAAGCATCGTTTTCTTTTGTCCAAGTGTAAATAGATCCTACACCACCTGCTATTTCTGGCTCCATTGTAACAGAATCTCCAATACAAACTGTTTGTTGTTTATTATTTAAAACAAAAGTAGGGTTAGAGCTATCTATAATATTTACAGGAGAGAAAAAAGATTGTATAAAAGGGGGCAGACCTTGTGTAGCAAGTGAACCACCTCCAAGTCTTATTTTATCTTTTGTATATCTAATCTGATCTGCTGGGTCATTTGGGTTTTCTATGACATCTATAGTAGAGGTTCCTACAGGGTAACTCACAGGTACTAGTGCATAAATTTTGTTATCAGGTGCTAATTGTAAAGCTCCTCTATACCCTGTTTGCTGTATAATTTCTCTTTTTGAACCTAAAATATCTGGGGCAACTAAATCAAATTGAAATAGTATATTGTGAGTGCCATTATGAGTAGAAACATATAATTTAGAAGATAGTTGAGAGAATTCTATACCATAAGGTGCTCCATCTAAGTCTGCATCTATTAACGGTATTTGATTTGTGTTAGAAATTAAACCAGTTGTGGTATCAAAATCAAGTAAGACTAATGAGCCACCACCAGCATCAAAAGTACCTGCTCTTCCTGTAGCTGTATAATCTGCAAAAGCTACTTTTTTTCCATCAGGAGATACTTTTAAATAACCTCTTACATCTCTAGGAAAATAGCTCATACTGCTATTTCTAGGATTTGCTATATCTACACCATTTCTGTCAATTTTATAGGATATAAAATTATTACCTTGTACAGATAAAATCCATATAGAATTACAATCATCACCTTGTACAGCAGTTACTTTTTCTGACCAAGAAGTACTTCCATTACCTAAATCTACTGGTCCAGCAATAACTTCTCCTTTACCAAGGTTTCTTGACATATCTACAGTATAGTAGTTAAAACCATTAAAAGAACCTACTGTAAAAATATAATAGATATTAGCATCAGAAGGATTAGGAACTACCAAAGCAGATTGTGTACTTGAAGGATCTCCTTTTAAATCTGTAGCTTGTGAGCCATTCATATAATTCATTATATTATGCTCTCTATCCCAAACAGTTAAACCATCAGAATAAAATTGCAAAACACCATTAACGTCAGATATGGTAGAACAACCTTCAAATGTGTTCATTTGGCCATCTCTTAATACTGTTGGAGTTCCACTTGAAAAGTCTAAACCCGCATTTTCACCAAAATACCAAATATTGGCCTCTTTTTGAGAAAATACATTTAATGCAAAAAAGATTAGAAAAAAAGGAATTAATTTCTTCATTTGACGATATTTCTTTACTAAACGTCAAATATATTCAAAAAGTACTATAAATCCCTCTTTTTTAACAGTGCATAAGACAAATAAATGAAGATATATGTCCAAACTGAAACAATTAGAATTGTTGTAAATTCTACATCGTACGATTTTGTAAATGTTTCGCCTACTTGACTTGCTACAGATCTAACAGCTCCTAATCTAGAAAATGGTTCTTCAATGAGATTCCAAAGTGATTTAAAAGGGAAAAATTGATAAATAGAATCAGCAAATTCTTGGCTTCTATTAGATCCAGCAATGTATAAGTAACTGAAAAATTCAATAAAAAAATAAATAATTAATCCTCCAACAGCAAAAGCAGAGCGTTTAATTAGAATCCCAAAGAATAAACCCATAGAGAAGAAACCTACTAACTTTAAGAAAAAAGCAAAAAGGTATTCTAAATCTGACGTTATAATCGCAAACTCATTATAATCTGAATAAAATAAACCTAAAATTAGAGATACTAAAAAGATAAAAACTGTAGATATAAATGCAAAAGCAATTACAGTATAGAATTTAGATAGTATAAATTCTTTTTTACTTAAACCGTCAATTAAATTTTGTTTTAAAGTTTTGTAACTATATTCATTAGCCATCATTGAAACAATGACCAAAAGTAGGAAAAACTTTAAAAGTGCAGCAATGAACGTGTTAAAATGCCAGATGTATGGAAAATTAAAGATTCCCATATCTGCTAAATGAAATTGTATAGGGCCAATATCAAATTTAATGGCAGCAATTAATGCAATTAATGTTATTAAGGTAAAATAAACAATTATTAAAACTTTACTGGCTGTATTGTGTTTTAATTTATGAAATTCTATGGTAAGTAGTCTTAACATGACTTTGTTTTTAAAGTTGATTAGTTGTTGTTCGTTAAATCTAAGAATTGTTGCTCTAAACTTGGTTTACGTTTTACTAAATGTGATAAAACAATTCCTTTTTTAAATAAATACTCGTTTATTTCTGTTGAAGAAATACTACTATTTAATGTAGCAATAATTGTTTCATGTTCTTTAGTTACTTTACCAATTGCAGGATGTTCTTCTAAAATTGATAAAAGTTTTTCTTCATCAGAAGCTACTTTTAGTTCAAATAAACCATTAGAGGCTGTCATTTCATCAACTCTACCACTATATAATTTTATTCCTTTTCTTATAACAACCACATGAGAACATACTTTTTCTACTTCATCTAATAAATGAGAAGCTAATAAAATGGTAGTGCCATTTGCGGCTATACTTTTTATAATTTGTCTGATTTCGTGAATTCCTTGAGGGTCTAAACCATTTGTAGGTTCATCTAAAATTAAAATTTCTGGGTCATTTAACAAAGCAGAAGCAATTGCTAAACGTTGTTTCATACCTAAAGAGAATGTTCTAAACTTACTATCTTTTCTTTCAAAAAGATTAACTGTTGTTAATTTCTCATCTATTTTTTCTGAGGATATTCCTTTAATCTTACAAATCAAAGCTAAATTTTGAGTTGCAGTCATGTAAGGATAAAAGTTTGGGCGTTCTATAATTGCGCCTACTTTCTTTAAAGCTTCGTGTGTAGATAAGCTACCATTAAACCAAGAAAACTCTCCAGAAGTTCTGTTAACAACATTTAAAATAATACCTAATGTGGTTGATTTTCCTGAGCCATTTGGACCTAAAATTCCATAAACATTTCCTTTTTGTATATCAAAAGAAAGATTATTTACTGCGTGAACTTGTCCGTATTTTTTATCGAGGTTTTTAAGTGATAAGATCGTTTCCAAAGAAATTGTTTTAGTCAGTTATGTTTGTAAGACGACTAATTTACAATTTTGTTACGGGAAAAGTTGTGTAATTGTTGAATTGTGTAAAATGTTTAATTGTGAAAAAAAGTAAGAAGTTACAACTCTTTTTTAATTTCGTTTTTACCAGCTTTTCTTTCTGCTTTCCAGAAAAAGCGTTTTCCGAATTTACGCAAATGTTTACGCCATTCAGAATCAGAGGTTAAAATGCCTTTTTTTTTGGTACTCATAAAAATGTTTAATCGTTTAGTTGTGTATGTGTTTAATTGTTAAAAGAACTAATTTATTAAACATTTACACAATTCAACAGTTAAACAATTACACATTTTTTAATACTCATTAAAATCGAAATCATCATCAAAATGACCAAATTCATCATCTATATCTCCTTCATCACCAAAACCATCATCTAATTTATCAGCAATAAATTCTTTATCAGGTGCTTCTTCAGGAATTTCTCCTACAGATAGAATGGTTTGTGGCAAATTGTCTCTTTTATCATCAGAAATTTCAACAACATCCACATAGAAAGTCCACATTTTTAGAAAATCATAGACATAAATAAGTTTGTTGTTTTCTTCAGGCAAAGTATCATTTAAAACACAGGTTTGCATAGAAATACCTTCACCAGCTTCTGCCATATTAAATAACGGAATTTCCTCACCTTGGTTCCATTCTTCATCAGTTCTATAAAAAGAAGCCATTTCTTGCCCTTCAAAACCAAAAGATTTTGCAATAATCAAGTGTAAATCTTCTAAATTCTTTTTATCATCTACCAAAAGAGTTCTAATTACATCTTCTTTGGTATCTAAAATTACGCGTATTTTGTACATAAAATGCTTTAACTTTTCTGCAACAAAAATACAATTTTTTATACGTACTTTTACATTAGAAACAAAAACAGATGGATAAAGAAACTCTTTTAAAAGCATTTAATGCACGTAATAAAAATACGTTAATGGAAACTCTTGATATTGAATATGTTGCTATAGGAGATGATTTTTTAACTGCAAAAATGCCTGTTAATAGCAAAGTTCATCAACCTTATGGACAATTGCATGGAGGTGCAACTGCAGCTTTGGCAGAAAGTGTAGGAAGTGCAGCTTCTCATTTTTTTATTGATAGTAAAAACCAATTTATTAACGGAATTCAATTGTCTATAAATCATATAAAAAGTAAGAAAGAAGGTGTCGTCTTTGCTACTGCAAAAAATATTCATAAAGGTAGAACAACACATTTATGGGAAGTTACAATTGTTGATGAAAATGACAGCTTGATTTCTGTTGCTAAAATGACAAACATTGTCTTAAATAAAAAATAATTTATATTTCATTTTGAGTATTATTTTCGATAAAATAAACGATTTTTATTCTAAAAACCTTCCTTTTGTTGGGTATAGAAAGCCAAACTCAGATAAGGTTGCTGCTTTTTTTATGAATTCTGATGAATTATACTTCACATCAAAATTTACTGAAAGAGGTTTTGTTTTTGCGCCTTTTAATTCAGAAGAAAAAGCAATTTTATTTCCCAAAGAAAATGCAGAATTTATTAAAGAAAATATTGTTTTTGATGATATTTTTAACTTGAAAGACACTTCTTTTGTAGATAAAATAACTGATAAAGAAAGTCATTTGTATTTGGTTGAAAAAGCATTGGATGAAATTAATAAAAATGAAATTAAAAAAGTAGTTGTTTCTAGAAAAGAAGATGTTTATTTTACTGATTTTGAGTTACTTACTGTTTTTAAAAAATTATTAAAAACTTATAAAAATGCCTTTGTGTATGTTTGGTTTCATCCAAAAGTAGGTTTGTGGTTTGGTGCAACTCCAGAAACATTGTTGCATATTTCTAAAGATAATTTTAAAACAATGTCTTTAGCTGGAACGCAAGTTTATGAAAATTCTGAACAAGTTGTTTGGAAACCTAAAGAATTAGAAGAACAACAATTAGTAACCGATTTTATCGAGAACCAATTAAAACCAATTGCTGTAAACTTAAAAATAGACAAAACAGAAACTGTAAAAGCAGGAAATTTATTACATCTTAGAACTAGAGTAGAAGGGAAGTTAAAAACAAATTCTAACTTAAAAGAATTAATTAGAAGTTTGCACCCAACTCCTGCAGTTTGTGGTTTACCAAGAGAAATGGCTAAGAACTTTATCAACAAAAATGAGAATTATGAAAGAACTTTTTACACTGGTTTTTTAGGTGAAATTAATGTTCAAGATTCGGAATTTAATACTCAAAGTTCTCAGTTTTATGTAAATTTACGTTGCATGCGTATTGAAGATAAAATTGCATCAATTTATGTTGGTGGTGGCATTACAAAAGACAGTAATGCTAAAAAAGAGTGGGAAGAAACTGTTTCTAAATCTAAAACGATGAAAAAGGTTTTGTGATTTTTCATAAAATAGATACTCTATATTTTTAAAGATACAAAATAAAGAGAATTATGTCATTTCGATTTTAGGAGAGATATTTTAAGAAAGAGAACCTAAAACAAAGCAACTTTATGTGATTTCTCCTAAAGTCGAAAAGGCAAAACTGGTTGTAAAAGTTATAAACTAAACAGTTTTAAACATAAAAAACCGTAAGTATAAAACTTACGGTTTTTAAGTGTAAAATAAACTTGAATTAAAATTATATTTGTAATAGTGTTTATTATTGATAACTATTTATCAACTAGAAAACTAATACAAAAAAGGTCTGAAACCTTTAAATATCGTCAAAAGAAACGTCTGTAAAATTTTGAGCAGATTTTGGCTCATCAGTAGCTTCTTCTTCCTTTTTAAAATCTTTTTGATGGCGTTCGCTAATAACTTCGCTACCTTTTGCTTCTAAAATATAATCAGTTGCTTTACCTAACATTTCTTTAAAATCGGTAAAATCTTCTTTGTATAAATAGATTTTATGTTTTTGGTAATGAAAAGTTCCATCATCATGCGTAAACTTTTTACTTTCTGTAACAGTTAAGTAATAATCGTCTGCTTTTGTTGCTCTTACATCAAAAAAATAGGTTCTTCTTCCAGCTCTTAATACTTGTGAAAAAATTTCTTCCTGTTCAACTCTCTCTGCCATAATTCGTTTAAATAGTAGTTATATTATGTTTGTTATACTTAACAAATCTAATAAAATATTTTATGTAGTAATGTTAAAGATTACATTTCTTTTTCTAAAAGTTGCTGTTCGTACAAATCTTTATAGTAACCATCTTGTGTTATTAATTGATTATGAGTCCCTTGTTGGCTAATTTCCCCATCATCTAAAACAATAATTTTATCTGCATTTTTTGCAGATGAAACTCTGTGACTAATAATAAAAGTGGTTATATTTTTAGAAATTCTTTCTAAATTAGATAATATTTTTTCTTCAGTTTCTGTGTCTACAGCAGACAAACAATCGTCAAAAATTAAAATTTTAGGTTTCTTAATAATAGCTCTAGCAATAGAAACTCGTTGTTTTTGACCACCTGAAAGTGTTACACCTCTTTCTCCTAAAATAGTTTTATATCCTTTAGGAAAATCGATAATGTTTTTATGAACATCTGCATTTTTTGCAGCTGTAATTATTTCTTCTTCTGTAGCATCTTCTTTTCCGAATTTTATATTATCTTCTATGGTTTCAGAAAATAAAAATGGATCTTGAGGCACAAAACCAATCTGACTTCTAACATCGTCTAAATTTGCTTCTTTAATTGGTTTGTTGTCTAATAAAACTGTACCTATTTTGGTGTCATATAATCTGGAAATCAATTCGATAATGGTAGATTTTCCTGAACCTGTTTTTCCTAAAATAGCTAAGGTTTCTCCTTGTTTTACAGAAAAATTAATGTTTTTTAAAGCAGTAATATTCGTATCATCATAAGTAAAAGTAACATCTTTAAAAGTAATATTACCTTGTAATTCTGTAGATTTTGATGTGTTATTCTGTATTTCTGGCACTTGTTTTAAAAACTCATTAATACGTAATTGAGAAGCTTCTGCTTGCTGTATCATAGAAGTAACCCAACCTACAACAGCAACTGGCCAAGTCAAAATATTTACATACAACATAAATTCTATGATTGTACCTATTTGAATTTCTCCATTAATATATTGTTGCCCTCCAACATAAATTACCAATAAGTTACTAATTCCGATTAGCAAAACCATTAACGGAAAAAATAATGCATTTGCTTTCTGTAGATGAATGTTTTTCTCCTTGCTTTCATCTGCAATTGCATCAAAATCTTTAATGATAGAACTTTCTATTCCATAGGATTTTACTACGCTAATTCCAGAGAAAAATTCTTGATTAAAAGTGGTTAATTTTGATAAATATTCTTGTACAACTGTACTTCTTTTATGTATTACTTTACTTAAAACGAAAATTGAAACCGATAATAAAGGAAAGGGAATTAACGTATACATGGTTAGTTTTACATCAATATTTATCATTTGTGTAAAACCTACTGCAAGTAGAACAATCATATTCATGCTGTACATAATTGCTGGTCCAACATACATTCTTACCTTAGAAACGTCTTCAGAAATTCGATTCATTAAATCTCCTGTTCTGTTTTTCTTATAAAAGTTTAGTGATAATCTTTGGTATTGTTGATAAATCTCATTTTTAAGATCGAATTCTATCAATCTAGAAGTTACAATAATGGTTTGTCTCATTAAAAAGGTGAAAAAACCAGCCAAAACAGCAACACCAATAATTATGAGTACATTTATGAATAGTTCATCTTTTACTTCCTCTAAATTGGTAATAATTCCATTTTGATAATCTTCAACAACATTTAAAGAATCACCAACAATTTGAGGTATTTTTAACGCTAAAAGCTTAGATAAAATGGTAATGATTAAACCTATTAAGATTCGCCATTTGTATTTAGAAAAGTATTTATTTATATATTTTAATTCTTTCAAAAGAGTTTTTTTATCAACAAAAAATAAAGCACGAAGATACAAGATTAACTATAAAACTTTTTCTTAAAAAAGAATTAAAAAAGGTTTCTCAATAAAAATAAAATAACACTACTTTTGCATCGAAATTTATTCAAGTTCTTTAGACAAATGATTAACAGAAGACATATTCGAGTTAAAGTAATGCAATCTGTGTATGCAATGTTGCAATCTAAAAATGATGATATAATTAGAGAAGAAAAATTTCTAAAACATAGCATCTTAAAAATGTACGATTTGTATGTTTTAAATCTTCAACTTTTAGTTGAAGTTCAAAAATTAGCTGCTAAAAAAATGGCGCTATCTAAAAAGAAAATCCTTGCTACTAAAGAAGATTTAAACCCAAACAACAAATTTTTAAACAATAAAGTAATTAACACAATTGCAGAAAGTATAAGTGTTGAAGGCTATATTGAGCTTAATAAATTAAATAATTGGGAAGAAGATAATGAGTATGTAAAAATTATTTTTGAAGCACTACAAAACAGCAATCTATATAAAAAATATTTAGATACTGTAGACGATTCTTACAAAGTTGATAAAGCATTTGTCATCGATTTTTTCAAAGAAATTATTGCACCTAATGAAAAGTTAGCAGAATATTTTGAAGATAAAATGATTTCTTGGGTAGATGATATTCCGTTTGTAAATACTTGGGTTGTAAAATCTTTAAGCAAGTGTAAAGAAAATAATCCTTTTGTTTTGGGTAGTTTATATAAAGATAAAGATGATGAAGATTTTGTATCAAACTTGTTTAAGAAAACTGTCTTAAAACACAAAGAATACGAAAAAGATATTGAGGAAAAAACACCAAATTGGGAAACAGATAGGATTGCAGACATAGATATGATTTTGATTAAAATGGCAATTACAGAGTTTATCAATTTCCCATCTATACCAACAAGAGTAACTATTAACGAATATATAGAGGTTTCTAAAGATTACTCTACAGAAAAAAGTAGTTATTTTATAAATGGGGTTTTAGATAAAATATCAAAAGAGTTTATAAAAAACAAAAGAATCGTTAAAATTGGTAGAGGTTTACTCTAATTTATTGTTAACGATGAATTAATTTATTATTTTTACGAAAATTTAAACAAAATGAAAAAAATAACAATATTATTCGCTTTAGTAATTACAGCTTCTTTTTTTATAGCTTGTAATAATGGCTCTAATGCTACTTCTAAAATAAACAAAGCAAATTTAGACAACGCCAAAAGTAGAGATGCAGAAATTAAAAAAGGTACTGCTTTAGTTTCTTTTGATGAAAAAGTATTTGATTTTGGTACTGTTAACGAAGGAGAAATTGTACAAACAACTTTTAAAGTTACCAATTCTGGCAAGTCAGATTTAGTAATTACAGATGCACAAGTAACTTGTGGTTGTACAGTGCCTGTTTGGCCAAAAGCACCTATTAAACCAGGAGAAACAAAAGAGATTAAAGTGAAATTTAATACAGCTGGTAAACAAAATAGGCAGAAAAAAGATATAACTTTAATTACTAATACAGAATCTGGTAGAGAAATTTTAACTTTAAGAGGTTCTGTAACACCTAAAACTAAATAATGATTTTTAACACAATTTTTTTACAAGGAAGTGCAGGCGGTTTTGCACAATTTTTACCTTTTGTAGCTATTATTGCC